>JALYLW010000013.1 GCA_030774055.1 Acidobacteriota bacterium | reverse complement strand
GGGGCCTATGCATTCTGCTTCGCACCACCACGCTGGTTGTAACGGTGTAACGTCCGCATGTGCCAGGGCGTGTTCGGTACTCTGCTGATGGATTCGATCCTCCTCGTCGAAGACAAACCCGAGCTGCGCGAGATGCTCACCACCGCGCTGGGACGCATGCAGTATGACGTCACCCCGGCGGCCGACCTCGCCGCCGCGCTCGGACATCTGCATCGCCAGCGCTTCTCGCTCGTGCTCACCGACCTCAAGCTTCCCACGGGCAGCGGCATGGACGTGCTCAAGGCCGCCCACGCCGCCGATCGCGATACTCCCGTCATCATGATGACCGCCTTCGGCACCGTGCCGCAGGCGGTGGAAGCGATGAAGCATGGCGCATATGACTTCATCCAGAAGCCCATCGACCTCGACCACCTCCAGCGCCTCGTCGGCCGCGCCATCGAACGCCAGCAGTTGCTGCGCGAGAACATCCTGCTGAAAGAGGAGCACGCGCGGCGCATCGGTTTTCCGCGCATCCTGGGCGAGAGCGCCGCCATGCAGGCCGCCGCGCGTGAGCTGCAACGCATCGCGCCCAGCGATACCACCGTGCTGCTTCTGGGGGAGAGCGGGACCGGCAAAGAATTGTTCGCGCGCGCGCTGCACCAGCTCTCGCCGCGGGCGCAGAAGCCCTTCGTCGCGCTCAACTGCGCCGCCATCCCCGAGACGCTCATCGAGAACGAGCTCTTCGGCCATGAGCGCGGCGCTTTTACCGGCGCCGATTCGCGGCGCGCCGGGAAATTCGAGCTCGCGCACGGCGGCACCATCTTCCTCGATGAGGTTGGCGAGCTGCCGGAAGCGGTCCAGGCCAAGCTGCTGCGCGCGTTGGAGGAGAAGGTCATCGAGCGGCTGGGCGGCTCCGGACCGTTGAAGGTGGACGTCCGTATCCTCGCCGCCACCAACCGCGACCTCGAGAACGATGCCGGCTTCCGCCGCGATCTCTACTTTCGGCTGGCCGTCTTCCCGATCCGCATCCCGCCGCTGCGCGAGCGTGGTGGCGACGTTGCGCTGCTGGCGGAGGCCACCCTCGAGCGCCTGCGCCGCGAGCTGCGCAAGCCGAAGCTGGAGTTAGCCAAGGACGCCCTCGCTGCGCTGACGCGCTATCCGTGGCCGGGCAACGTGCGCGAGTTACAAAACCTGATGGAACGCGCCGCCATTCTGAATGCAGCAGAGATCTCCGCCGCCGACCTGGCCCTGCCGCAGTCGTCCTTGCAGTCCAAAGCCACCGCCGCTGCCGCGCCCCACATCAACATTGACGACCGCGCGCAGCTCGAATCCGTTCTCCGCGACTGCAAGTGGAACCGCACCGCCGCCGCCGAACGTTTGGGTATATCCACCAAGACGCTGCTCACGCGCTTGCGCGCGCACGGGCTGGACTAGCCAGCGCCTTCAACCGCTCCACCTGCTTCATGTGGTGCCGTGCGTGGACGAAGTGGAACTTGCGCCACTGCGTTGCCGTCAGCGGCCCGAGCACGGGATGGTCGGCGATCTTCACCTTGCCATAATTCTTTTCGCATTCGGTGATGGCAGCGTCCATGTCGGCTAGCGCCTGCGAGACCGCGCGGACGACCTGCGCCGGGTCGAGTCCTTTGGGGATCGTCATCTCCGGCGCCTTACGCCCCGCCGGAAAATGGCCGGCATCGAGCACCACGAATTGCGCGAGCCGGTTCTTCAGCGTCGGAGCAGTGCCTTGCGCCGCGCCCTTCGCCAGCACCTTGCGCAGGCCCGCGGTGGTCGCGGTGTATGTGATGAGCAGGTGCTCCACCACCTCTGCCGTGCACCACTTCCCTTCTGGATGCCGCGCCAGATCCTCCGGTGACATGCCCGCCGTCGCCGTCTCGATCATCTTCCAAGTCGCTTCGACCGTCGGATGCATCGCTCCTCCGTTGCCATCATTCAGCCACTGCTTCATTTTGCCAGCCGTTCATTTAGCCAGCCGCTCATTTAGAATGTCTGCCCACTGGACTCACCGTATCAGCCGAGGGACACTCTCATGCGCAACAACCCCGCCCTACTCGCTCTCGCCGTCCTCGTCATGCTTGCCGGTTGTTCGTCGGAACCGGAGAAGTCCCCCTCGGAAGGCGGCGCCAAGCCCGCGGCCAAACCCACCGTCGCGGCCAATGAGTACGAGACCGGCCGCGTCGCCTTCCAGAAAGCCTATATCAACGCGCGTGGCTGGGCCGCAGACGCAAAACCCTTCCGGCTCGAGTCACAGTACACCAAGGACGCTCCCGGGGCGCTGGGCAAAGCCGGGGTGTGGCGCGCCGTCTTCGCTTCCACGCAACGCAGCTCCTCAAAAGCCTTCGCGTGGTCGGGCGTCACCGGGCCAGACGCACCCGCTCCCGGCGTCGCATCTGACGCGGAAGGATATTGGAGCCCGTCGAACGCCAACACTCAACCCTTCGACCTTAACTTCCTCAAGCAGGATTCCGACAAAGCCGTTGCCGTCGCGCAGGCACATGGCGGTGAGAAGCTCACCAAGAAAGATCCCGCTCAGCCCATCATCTTCCAACTCGATTGGTCGCCCAAGGAGAGCAAGTTGAAGTGGCACGTGATCTACGGCACCAGCTTGTCCGACGCCAAACTGCGCGTCGCGGTGGACGCGACTACCGGGGAGTTTCTGAAGGTAGAGAAGTAGGCAGCTCGGGCTTCGCCGGGATGCCTTCACCGCGCAGCGCGGGCAAATGCTGCAGCGCGATCCGCGCCGCGTCGGAGAACGCACCGTCGGGATCGAGCCGCAGGTAGGCGCGGTAGGCCTCGCTCGCCTCTTCCATCAAGCCATTCTGCTCGTACGCGTCTGCTAAAAAGAAAGTCGCGTCCTGATTGCCGGGATCGGCCTCGAGCGCGGCTTGGAACCTCCCGATCGCGCCGCGATAGTCGTGCCGGCTGAGCAGTACCGCGCCTTCATCCACCAGCGCGAATGCCTGCTTCTGCTCCGGCGTCTTCGCCATGGCCAGGATTTGCGCCTGTAACTTCTCCTGCATCTTCTTCGCCTCGGCCACGAACTCGCCATCGGGCGCCAGCCGCATATAGAGCGTCACGTACCGCGCCGCCGGCTGCGGCCGTCCTAGTTGCGCATATGCCTGCGCCAGCTTGAACGTCGTCGTGGGATCGTTGGGCTTGTATTCGAGCGCGTCCTGGTAGCGCCACAGTGCCGCGCGATAGTTTCCCTGCTTGGCGTAGTACTCGGCGACTTCCAGGTCTTTGTCGGCGCGGTGCGGATCGTACTTCTTGAACTCGCCCACGCCGGTGGCAGCTTCTGCCCCTTCGTGCTTGTAACCGTTCGCGGGCGCGCTCAGGTCTATCTGGGTTTCTCGGCTGGAGCTTTCACTGGAGTTGTCAACCGCCCGCGGTGGCGCTTGCGACTCGGGAGCTTTGCCGCGTCCGCTGGTCTTCGGTTCCATCTGCGCGGCACACCAAGCCGTCGAAAGTAGCAGGGCTGCGACCAGTAAAGCGGCACGGGGCATTGCCTCTATTCTACCGCGCTTCCGGTCGTGCCAAAAATACAGGCCGTCTCGAGGGAGACGGCCTGTTAGGCGCAAACCTCTCGGGGGAGAGATGAACGTCTTGCTCGATGAAACTCTTACGACTGCGGCTCGTTCGATGCCGACTGCGGTGCTTCCGTGCTGTTGGTCATCAGCCGGACTTCCACGCGGCGGTTCTTCGCGCGTCCGGAAGCGCTGCCGTTGGAGGCGACCTTCTTGTCCTTGCCCAACCCGATCACGTAGATCTTGTGCGCCGGCGCCTGATACTTCTCCGCCAGGTACTGGATCACGGACGAAGCGCGCCGCTCGCTCAACTGATAGTTGTAGTTCGCATCGCCCACCGAATCCGTTCCGCCTTCCACCACCACGATGAAATGCTTCTGGCTCGGGATCTCGGCGGCGAGCTGGTCAAGCGCTTCCTTCGCTTTCTTGGCCAGGTCGGCTTGGTCGAATCCGAAGTGCACGCTGGTCTCGACCACCGGCTTGTAGTTGTCTAGGTTCGCGACCGTGTTGTGCAGCGAGTCCACGCGCGTCGCCGCTTGCGTCGCGAGGACGTTGGCTCTCGCGGGTATAACTTCGGCCCGAGGCACGCCTCGGTCGCACGTACTAGAGCAACCGCCCTGCCAATCCGCAGAATCTCAGACCCTCACTAACACCATGACTAGCAAAGACTTAGCGACCAACTTCCATGCTGCTGCATCAAATCCAAAGCTGCCCGAGCGCAAAAAAAGCGCGACTTAGGCTGGATAATAGAATTTTTACCGGGGGATACCTTCGGCAGAGACCGGGCTTGCCCCGTCTCTGCGGCGACCCTGGAGAATAGGACACGGGTGAGCGCGGAGCGAGCGCCGTACAGCGCGAGCAGAGCGTGAGGGGCGACGCAGCCGAGCCAAGCCCGTCGCGGGCGAGGCGACTGCGTTGCGGCGACCCTGGAGAATAATGGACCTGCAAGCCAAAATCCGTTCGCTCCCTGCCTCCCCCGGCGTCTACCTCTACAAAAACGCCGAGGGCCAGGTGATCTACGTCGGCAAGGCGAACAGCCTGCGCGCGCGTGTGCGCTCCTACTTCGGCGCCCAAGCCGGCGCAGATGCAAAGACCGGCTCACTGCTGCGCGAGGCGGTGGACGTTGAATACATCGTCGTCGACAACGAGATGGAGGCGCTCGCGCTCGAGAACAATCTCATCAAGCAGAAGCAGCCGCGCTTCAACATCCTGTTGCGCGATGACAAGACGTATCCCTACATCAAGCTGACCGAGGAGCGCTACCCGCGCGTCTACGTCACGCGCCGGCTGAAGAAAGATGGCGCAACCTATTACGGTCCGTACTTCCCTGCCAACCTCGCGTATCGCATCACCGACCTCATCCACCGCAATTTCCTCGTACCCTCCTGCACCGTGGACCTCACGCGCTACCACGCGCGCCCTTGTTTGCAGTACTACATCAAGCGCTGCCTCGGGCCGTGTGTCCGCGACCTGACCACGCCAGAGCAGTATGAGCAGGCGGTCGGCGATGTCCGGCTGTTCCTCGAGGGACGCACCGGCGATCTCTCGCGCTCGCTGCGCGAGCGCATGGACCAGGCCGCCGAGCAGCAAGAGTACGAGCGCGCCGCCAAGTTGCGCGACCTGGTCTCGACCGTCGAGCAGGTCACGGAGAAGCAACGCATCGCTGCCGCCGAGGGCGACGATACGGACGTCTTCGGCTACCACTTCGAAAACAACATGCTGGCCGTCAACCTCTTCCACATGCGGACAGGACGCGTGCTCGATCGCCGCGACTTCTTCTGGGAAGACCTGCCGGAGATGGGCGCCCCTGAGGCGCACCATGACGAGACACAGGCCGAGGAGGCTCACGGTAGAGACGCCCTTCCATTCTCCGCCTCAACATTCTTCTCTGCCCTGCTGAAGCAGGTCTACATCGACCAGCAGTACGTCCCGCGACAGATCCTCGTCCCGGTGGATTTCGAGGACCGGCTGACGCTCGAAACGCTGCTCACCGAACGATCCGGACACCGCGTCGAGATCCTCGTCCCGCAACGTGGCGAGAAGCGCTCGTTGCTCGATCTGGTGGGGAAGAATGCGAAGCAGTCTTACGACCAGCGCTTCCGTGTGCTCAAGCCCCAGCAGCGCGCCATCCAGGAAGCGTTGCAGGAAGCCTTGCAGATGCCGGCGCTGCCCAAGCGCATCGAGTGCTTCGACATCTCGCACATCCAGGGCGCGGAGACCGTCGCCTCGATGGTGGTCTGGGAAGATGGCAAGATGAAGAAGTCCGATTACCGCAAGTTCATCATCCGCGGCGTCATCGGCGTGGACGACTTTGCCTCCATGCGCGAGGTGGTGGAGCGCCGCTACAAGCGGCTGCTCGCGGATAAAGCCAAGTTCCCCTCGCTCATCCTCGTCGATGGCGGCATCGGACAGCTCCACTCCGCCGCGCAAGCGCTCGAATCGCTCGGCGTCATCAACCAACCGCTCGCCGCTATCGCGAAACGCGAAGAGATCATCTACGTCCATGGGATGGAGGACGAGCCCGTCAGGCTCGACCACCATTCCCCCATCCTGCACCTGGTACAGCTCATTCGCGACGAGGCCCACCGCTTCGCCGTGACCTTCCATCGCAAGCGCCGGCAGATGCGCGACCGCTCGAGCGACCTGCTGGAAGTCCCCGGCATCGGCGCCACCACGCGTCGCCGCTTGCTCGAGCACTTCGGCTCGGAACGCGCGGTCAAGCTCGCCGACCTGAATGCGCTCTCTGCCGTCGTCACGCGCAAACAGGCGGAAAAGATCCGCGAGCACTTCGACCAGCAAACCGCCTAGGCTGGTGCGGCAAGGGCGAGCCGGATTTTGCCGTCGCCACCATCGAGGACATCACGCAGCGCAAAGCGCCGCCGCTACCGTAGCGGCCGTTTCTCGCGCAGCGCCAGCTCCTCCAGCAGGTACAACTTCACATTGGCAGAAAGCCGCGAGTGCGAAAGCACGTCGCGCAAGGTCTGCGTCGGCAATATCTGCGCGAACGCAAGCACGCGCGCCAGCGGCGTCTTGTCGTTGCGCAGCAGCGCGATCTGCACGTCTCGCTGCACTGACCACTTCACGTGCTTGCTTGCCATCGCCACGAAATGCTCAGGTGCCTCCTCCCGCATCAGCGCCTTCACTATGGCAGCCTCGTTCATCATCGGGCTGGCCAGCGCGGCCTCGACCACGCGAGCGTCGCGATCGAGCAGCAACGCACCCACCACGCGATTCGACGCGCGGCGCGCCAGCGTCATCCGCTCGCCGGCGGAGACGGATTCCAGTCGCGCCACGATGTTCTCTTCCACCGCCAGCTTCACGTCGGCGGCCACCGCGGGGGTGAGCGCGATCTGCATCAGCTCGAAGGTGTAGAGATGGCGCGCCACCGGCAGCGAGATATGCCGCGGCGTTCGCGGATGCATAACCACCGCAGCGATGACCTTGCGATGTTTCATCACCACGCCGTTCTTAGCGAGCGCCTCGATGGTAGCGCCGCGCAGGTCGCGGCGCGCCAGCAGCGCGAGTGCGAGGTCCTCATCGAGCTGCGCCGATCCGGCCAGCTCCTTGAGCGCTTCCGGGGTAGCGTTGCGGATGCGCTCTTCCAGCGCGGCCTGCTGCGCCGCGGTCAGGGGCACGGCCTTCTTCGCGCGCGCCTTTCCCGGCGCGGCATCCCCAGACGGCGAAGATGACGATGACGACGAGGAGGATGAGGATGAGCCTGGCATGCGGGTCATGGGTCGAGGGTCGCGGTTCGTGATTTGAAGTCCGCTGCCAGGATTCTAGTCCGTCAGGCCGCCGCCGCGCATCAGCGAGCGCTCTGCGTCGGATGCCCAGCCGGCCCGGCCGGCGCCGCCTGCGCTGTCTGCGCTCCGCGCCGCGCGATCGCCAGTGCGCCCGCGACAGGATGCACGTTGCCGAAGTTGACTGCGACGTCGGGTCGCTCGGCGCGCAGCGAGTTGCTGAACACCTGGCGCACCAGGGTCGAGCTGGCGAAGACGCCGCCGGCCACGCAGACGCGCACCGACTGGCGTCCCGGCCACAGCCTGCGGATCACGATCTTGGCGAGTCCCGCGAGCTCGGCGCCGGCGCGCATCAGGATGTCGCGCGCCACTCCATCCCCCGCATCGGCTGCGGCCAGCAGGTGCGGATAGAGCGCCGCAAACTCCGGCCGCGGAAATCCGTTGGCCAGACGCACGATGTCCTCGCGCGTGGCCACGTGCCACGCTTTCATGATGACGTTGGTGACCGTGGTCGTCTGGCCGATGTCCACCGCCCGCACCGCAGCTTCTGCGGCGCGGCGCCCGATCCATTCCGCGGAACCTTCGTCGGAGATGATCGGCCCCCAGCCACCGGCGCGCGCGCATTCGCCGCGCTCGTTGCGTCCATACACGATCGAGCCGGTGCCCGCGATGGTGATCACCCCGGCGCCGCTGCGGAACGCGGCTTCCATGGCGATCACGTTATCGCCCACCACCTCGACTTCACCGGATAGGATCTCACTCGCCATGCGCTTGATCAGCGCAGCGAGTTGCAAGTCGGAAGCGCCCGCGATGCCGATCATGGTACGCGCCACGTTCTGCGGCGACACCCCCGCGGCATCGCATGCGCGCACGACGGCGTCGTGCAGCGCCGCGTGTGCGGCAGTCTCCCCGACCCTCTGGACCTTGCAGCTCGCGGCGGTCGAGCGGCCCAGGGTCGAACGGTCGTCGCCAACGGCACATTCCGTCTTCGTGCCGCCGGCGTCGACGCCGACGTAGTAAGGCATTGTGCAAAACTTGTACCATAAGCGCCTTGCCGCGGAACATCTTTTGCGTTTGACGCCCCGCGGACTCGCTGTGTGTTTTCTACCGAACGGAGCTTGCGCATCGCCCGCGGACTCGACCTGCTCGACCTCGTTGTGATCGCCGCGTACCTCGCCGGCATCACGCTCTTCGGACTGCGCTTCCGCAAGCGGCAGCGCACCCTGCGCGATTATTTCCTCGCCGACCGCAGCGTGCCGTGGTGGGCGATCGCGCTCTCCATCGTCGCCGCCGAAACCAGCACGCTCACCGTCATCAGCATCCCCGGGCTCGCTTACGACAAGGACTTCGGATTCCTCCAGGTCGTCCTCGGCTATCTCGTCGGACGCGTGGTCATCAGCTTTGTCTTCATCCCGCAATATTTCCGCGGCGAACTCTTCACCGCTTATCAGCTCATCGACCGCCGCTTCGGGCCGGTGCTGCACAAGTTCACCGCGGGGATGTTCCTCGCAACCCGCGCCGCGGCGGAAGGTGTCCGCGTCTTCGCCGTGTCCATCGTCATCGGCATCGCCATCGGCACCGGTGACGTGTGGTCCATCGCCATCATCCTGCTGCTTACTTTCATCTACACGCTCGAAGGCGGCATGGCCGCGGTCATCTGGACAGACGTGGTGCAGATGGCCATCTACCTTTGCGGCACGCTCGTCGGCGTCTACACCATCCTGCATCTCGTTCCCGGTGGATGGCACACGGTGGTCGAGATCGCGAGCGGTGCCGGCAAATTCCATGTCTTCGATTTTCGCTGGTCCATGGCCACGCCCTACACCTTCTGGGCCGGATTGATCGGCGGCACCTTCCTCACTACCGCCAGTCACGGCACCGACCAGCTCATCGTCCAACGCCTGCTCTCTGCACGCACCGAGCGTGAGTCCAAGACGGCGCTGCTCTCGAGCGGCGTATTTGTCCTGGTGCAGTTCACGCTCTTCCTGATGGTCGGCGCGATGCTGTTCGTCTTCTACCGCATCTTTCCGCCACTGCTCGCCTTCGAGCGCTCCGACCGCATCTTCCCCACATTCATCGTCACCCAGATGCCGCACATCATCTCCGGCCTGCTGATCGCGGCCATCCTAGCAGCGGCGATGAGCAACCTGAGCGCCGCGCTGAACTCGCTGTCGTCCAGCACCATCGTGGACTTCTACCTGCGCC
>JALYLW010000012.1 GCA_030774055.1 Acidobacteriota bacterium | reverse complement strand
GCGGCTTCGGTTGCGACATATTCGTTATCCTGGGCTAGCTAGATCTTCCAATGTTCGTGTGGAGCTTGTGCCTAAGAAGGGACTCTAACACCCACACCCTTGCGGGTACATGGACCTGAACCATGCGCGTCTGCCAATTCCGCCACTTCGGCTGATGTTTGAAACGAGGCAGGCAGGAACTACCGTCCCATTCTCGCCGAGCGCGCGCGGGCCTGTCAAACCCTTGAAACGCCGGTGCGGGCCCATGAAATCGGGCCCTCGGCTTATACTGACTGACTCTCTCATGCCCGTGACTTTGGACGAGATCGTGGCTGCGCGGCGTCGCGAGGTGGAGCAGGCCAAGGCCTCCACTGACCTGGACGAACTGCGCCGGCGTGCCGAGGCGCACACGCCGCGGGGTTTTCGGCGGGCGCTGGCGCGAGCTACGGAGTCGGGCCGGCCGGCGGCCATCATTGCGGAGCTGAAGAAGGCTTCGCCCTCGAAGGGCGTGATCCGCGGCAGCTTTCCTGTGGGACGCCTGGCCACTGGGCTCGCCGCCGCCGGTGCGAGCTGCCTTTCTATTCTCACTGAGGAAGCTCACTTCCAGGGATCGCTGGCCTATTTGCGCGAGGCATCGGCCGCAACGGAGCTGCCTTGTCTGCGCAAAGACTTCATCGTCGACGAATTCCAGTTGCTCGAAGCCCGCGCGAATAGCGCCGACGCAGTGCTGCTGATCGCGGCGTCGCTGACCTGGGCCGAGTTGCGGGCGCTGCACGGGCAAGCGCGCCACCTCGGGCTCGACGCGCTGGTCGAGGTGCATGATGAAGCGGAGATAGGACGCGCCGCCGCCATCGGCGCCGACCTTATCGGGGTGAACTGCCGCAACCTGAAGACCTTCGAGGTGGACCTGCGGGTGGCGCTCGACCTGGCGGACAAACTTCCGGCGAGCACGCTGAAGGTGGCGGAGAGCGGCATCCAGAGCGCCGCAGATATCCGCACGCTGCGTGCGGCGGGCTATGCCGCCTTCCTCATCGGCGAATCGCTGATGCGGGCGGAGGATCCCGGCGCCGCGCTGCGCCACTTGCTCGCGGAGATGGGTACGCCGCCGCCAAGTGCCGCGAATGAGGCGATGCGAGGGACAAAAGAACCATGAACAGCCGGTTGAAGAACATCTGGATAAAGATCTGCGGCACCACCAGCGTGGAAGATGCCGAGAGTGCGGTGGCGGCGGGCGCGAATTCCGTGGGGTTCATCTTCGCCTCCGGGCCGCGCCGCATCGCGCCCCTCGACGCGCGCAACATCGTGGCGCACTTGCCCGCGAGCCTGCAGCGGGTAGGAGTGTTCGTGAACGAGAAACCGGAACGCGTGCGCGAGGTCGTGACTCGGGCCGGCATGACGGCAGTGCAGCTGCACGGCGATGAGACACCGCAGTACGTGCGCGAGCTGTTCCCCGGCGGGCCCAGCGCGGAGGCAACTGGATATCCGGAGCGGCGGCGTGTCACGCGCATCTTCAAGGCGATCCGCATGGACGAGGGTGCGGCGGAGAAGATCCGCCAGTTCGCCGCGGCCGGCGAACTCATCGACGCCTTCCTGCTCGATTCCCCGGCGACGGTCCGCGGCGGCTCGGGCAAGCCCTTCGATTGGGACGCCGCGGCTGCGCTGATGGAGCAGTTCAAGCAGAACGACAAGCTGCGCTTCGTCATCGCCGGCGGCCTGCGGCCGGGGAATGTGCAAGACGCTATCCGCAAGCTGCGGCCGTGGGGCGTGGACGTCGTCAGCGGCGTGGAGAAGCAGCCGGGCGTGAAAGACGAAGCGGCGGTGCGCAGCTTCATCGATAAAGTCCGCGAGGTCGAGGCCACGCTCTAGGCGATTTATGTCTCCGCGAACTATGTCTCCGCGAACTATGTTTCCACGAACCAGCTCCGCCGCGGCTCCCGGACGCTTTGGCGCCTATGGCGGGCGCTACGTGCCGGAAACACTCGTTGCCGCGCTCGAGGAATTGGAGCGCGCATACGCCAAGGCAAAGCGCGATCGCAGGTTCCAGCGCGAGTTGCACGAGCTGCTGGTGCAGTACGCGGGACGTCCTACGCCGCTTTACTTTGCTGCGCGGCTCACGCGCGAATTGGGCGGCGCGCAGATCTATCTCAAGCGCGAAGACCTGCTGCACACCGGCGCGCACAAGATCAACAACTGCCTGGGACAGGCGCTGCTGGCGAAGCGCATGAACAAGCGGCGCATCATCGCGGAGACCGGTGCGGGGCAGCACGGGGTAGCTACAGCCACGGTGTGCGCCCTGTTTGATCTTGAGTGCGTGGTCTACATGGGCACCGAAGATATGCGGCGCCAGGAGCTCAACGTCTTCCGCATGCGGCTGCTGGGCGCGGAAGTCCGCGGCGTGGAGGCCGGGTCGCGCACGCTCAAAGACGCCATCAATGAAGCCATGCGCGATTGGGTGACCAACGTCCGCACCACGCACTACCTGCTCGGGTCGGTGCTGGGCGCGCATCCGTATCCCACCATGGTGCGCGATTTCCAGTCGGTCATCGGGCGCGAGGCGCGCAAGCAGGTGACGCAGCAGGCGGGCAAGCTGCCGGCCGCCGTGATCGCATGTGTGGGCGGCGGCTCGAACGCGATCGGGATATTCCATCAGTTCATCGGCGACAAGCGCGTGCAGTTGATCGGGGTGGAGGCGGGCGGCAGAAGCGCACGCGTGGGCGAACATGCGGCACGCTTCCTCGGAGAAGGTGGCGCGCCCGGTGTGCTGCAGGGAACGTATTCTTACGTGCTGCAAGACGAGGCCGGGCAGGTGGCGAGCACGCATTCGGTCTCCGCCGGCCTGGATTATCCGGCCATCGGTCCGGAACATGCCGCGCTGCACGATTCCGGTCGCGCCGAGTACGTGGCCGCTTCGGACGCCGAGGCGCTGGCCGCGTGCACGCTGCTGGCACGGACGGAAGGCATCATCCCGGCGCTCGAGTCCGCGCACGCAGTGGCGGAGCTGGTGAAGCGCGCGCCCAAGATGAAGAAGTCCGACGTAGTGATCGTGAACATCAGCGGGCGTGGCGACAAGGACATCGGGATATTGCGGGAGAACCTCAAGTCTTGAGGACTCAAAATTGACTTTCGACCTTCAGCCGCGCTTGCAGGGAAAGCTGCTCGAGTTGCGTCCGCTGGCGCCGCAGGACTTCGACGCGCTCTACCAAGCGGCGAGCGATCCGCTGATCTGGGAGCAGCATCCGGAGAGCGACCGCTACCAGCGCGACGTGTTCCAAAGTTTCTTCGACTCGGCCCTCGAATCGCGCGGCGCCTTCGCCGTGATCGAATGCAAGACGGGAAGGATCATCGGTTCATCGCGCTACGCGCGGCTCGACGTGGAGCAACGCCAGGTGGAAGTCGGCTGGACGTTCCTGGAACGCGCGTTCTGGGGCGGCGAGTACAACGGTGAATTGAAGGCGCTGATGCTCGACCACGCTTTCCGCTTTGTCGACCGCGTGCTCTTCATCGTCGGCGAGAACAATCTGCGTTCGCAACGAGCGGTAGAGAAGGTCGGTGGCAGTGTGGTGGGAAAAGAAGAACGCCCGGGGCGGGATGGCAGGATGGAGCCGAACGCCGTCCTCGCCATCACCCGGGAGGAATGGAAAAACCGGCACAAGCGCGATGAGCGCAAGACCTAGCCATGCCGCTGCGCCTGGAACACAAACCGTCGCTGGTCGCGTACGTCACCTGCGGGGATCCCGACATGGAGACCACGCACGCGATCGTGCTCGCCGCCATCGACGCCGGCGCCGATGTGGTGGAGCTGGGTGTGCCTTTCTCCGATCCCATCGCGGACGGTCCCGTGATCCAGCGCGCCAGCGAGCGCGCGCTGCGTGCCGGAACCACGCTGAAAGATGTGCTCGCGCTGGCGCGTGCGGTGCGCGGCGACCGGCCGCGGGCCGGGCTCATCATCTTTTCGTATCTGAATCCCGTGCTGCGCCTGGGGCTCGCGCGCTTCTGCGCCGCTGCGGCCGCCGCCGGCGTGGACGGCGCGCTCATCACCGACCTCACCCTGGATGAAGCCGGCGAGTACATCGCGTGCATGCGCCAGCGCAACCTCGCGACCGTATTCCTCGCGGCGCCGACCTCGCCGGACGCGCGCCTCGCAAAGATCGCCGCCGCCTCGCGCGGTTTCATCTACGCAGTTTCGCGGACGGGCGTGACGGGGACGCGCGCCGACGTATCTTCCGACGCGCAGCTGTTGGTCGGGCGCATCCGTAAGTTCAGCAAGCTGCCGGTCGCAGTCGGTTTTGGCATCTCTACGCCGGAGCAGTTTGCCGCGGTCGGTGGCTGGGCGGATGCGGTGGTGGTGGGCAGCGCCATCGTGGAGCGCATCGAGAGCAACCTGGGAAGGGAAGCGCAGGCGGTGGCGGGCTTCATCGGTTCGCTCAAGCGGCACGCCGCCGCTAAACTGGGTAGCGCGGGCGTCAGAAGCAGAGCGGGGAGCTAGAAGCGAAAGAGCTGAGAGCTGGTTTTTATGGACATCGCAGAGTGGCGAAAGAAGATCGACGAGTTGGATCGCAAAATGGTCGAGCTGTTGAACGAGCGCGCGAAGGCGGCGCAGGAGATCGGGCGGCAGAAGCGCTCGACCGCGATGCCGATCTACGAACCGGAACGCGAGAGCAAGATATTCGAGAACGTGAAGGCGGCGAACCGCGGTCCGCTCTCCGATCTCGACGTCACGCAGGTCTTCGAGCGCATCATCGACATCATGCGCAACCTGCAGAAGAAAGAGATCGTGTCCGAGGAAAAGGAAGAAAAACTGGCAGCGGGTGGCGGGACGGAATTCGACAGCGACGTGAACGAATGATGGACGAGCGACAGCGAGCGAAGCAATGATCGTAGCGATGCAGGAAGCCGCCAGCGAAGAGCAGATCCAGAAGGTCATCGAGCGGCTCATCAACATGGGTTTCGAGGTGCACCGCTCCACGGGCACGCGCCAGACCGTGCTCGGTGCGGTGGGCCAGCGCGTGGATTTCGATATCCGCGACATCGAAGTGCTTGCCGGCGTGGGCGAGGTGCATCGCATCTCCGCGCCCTACAAGCTGGTGGGACGAAGTTTCCGGCCCGAAGGTACGGTCATCCAGTTCAAGAATGGCGTGCGGCTCGGTGGCGACGATGTCCACGTGATGGCCGGGCCGTGCTCGGTGGAATCGCGCGAGCAGCTGTTCGCCGTCGCCGAGGCCACCAGCAAAGCCGGCGCAAAGTTCCTGCGCGGCGGCGCGTTCAAGCCGCGGACCTCGCCATATTCCTTCCAGGGGCTGGGCGAAGAAGGCCTGAAGCTGCTGCGTTCCGCGGGCGATAGGTTCAACCTGCTGGTGGTGAGCGAAGTCATGGAGATATCGCAGATCGCGCTCATGCTGCCTTACGTGGACGTGCTTCAAGTAGGCGCGCGCAACATGCAGAACTTCAACCTGCTGCGCGAACTCGGCAAAGCCCGCAAGCCGGTGCTGCTCAAGCGCGGCATCGCGGCGACCATCGAAGAGCTGCTGCTTTCCGGCGAATACATCATGGCCGGCGGCAACTATGACGTGATGCTGTGCGAGCGCGGCATTCGCACGTTCGAGACCTACACGCGCAACACGCTCGACATCTCGGCCATCCCCATCGTGCACAAGCTTTCGCACTTGCCTATGGTCTCCGACCCATCGCACGGCACCGGACGCCGCGACAAGGTCGCTCCCATGGCGCGGGCTTCCGTTGCTGCCGGAGCCGATGCGGTGCTGATCGAGGTGCACAACGAGCCGGAGAAGGCGCTCTCCGACGGCGCGCAGTCGCTCTATCCCGAACAATTCGTCGAGTTGATGGCGCAGTTGCGGATGATCGCGACCGCGGTCGGCCGCAAGCTGGCATAGCAGAACATGTTCAAGCAGATCACCATCGTGGGCACGGGCCTGATCGGCGGGTCGCTCGGTCTAGCGCTGAAGCGCGCAGGCTCCGGTGGCAAGGGCTTCAAATCGAAGGGCTTCAAAATAAAGATCGTGGGGTGTGACCGCGCCCCAGTCCTCGCCGCGGCACGGAAGCGCGGCGCCATCGACCGCGGCGAGACGGATTGCGGGCAAGCGGTGCGCGGCTCGGACCTGATCGTCCTCGCCACGCCGGTCGGCGCCATCATCGACTTTCTCGACCGGCTCGGTCCTCGGCTGCCGAAAAATGTTTTTATCACCGACGTGGGCAGCACGAAGCAGGAGATCGTCGCGCGCGCGCGCCGTGTATTTGGTCCGGCGGTGGCGCGGCGCTTTCTGGGCGGACATCCCATGGCGGGCAAGGAGCACGGCGGCATCGCACACGCCGACGCCGAGCTATTCCGCGACGGTCTTTGGTTCCTTACCCCAGCGCAGGACCAGGACCTCGATTCAGGCCCCGCCGCCGACTGGGCCGCGCTGCTTGCTTCCATCGGAGCGCGCGCCACGACCATTGCGCCCGAGGCGCACGACCGTCTGGTGGCTTGGACCAGTCATCTGCCACAACTGCTGGCGACAGCGCTGGCGTCTTCGCTTGCGGACTTCGCCGAGCAGCTCGCCGCCGATTCCGGCGACGACCTGATGTTGGCCGATGGTTCATCCAACCCCAGCGACGTCGGCGGACGCGGACTGCGCGACATGACGCGCCTGGCCGCGAGTCCCTACGACATGTGGCGCGACATCGCGCTCACCAACACCGCGAATATCGAGCAGGCGCTGGCGGCGCTGGAGCAGAAACTGGCGCACATCCGCGAGAACCTGCGCACGCGGGAGCTGGAAGAGGAGTTCCGGCGTGGGGCCGAAACTCTTCCCGCTCTTCGAGAACTCGGAGGCACCGAGACACGGAGAGGAACACCGAGCAAGGAAAGGAAAGAAGAAACCAAGAAGCGGAAAACGAAAACCACAAAGCGCACAGCGGCTTCGCGTCCTGGGAAGCGCAAGCGCCGCTGATTTGCGCGCTTCCGCGCGTGCCGACTAGAATCCTCCCGTCATGAACAAAGTTGTTGCCAGCGCCGATGAAGCTGTCCGCGACGTGCAGGATGGCGCCACCATCATGGTGGGCGGCTTCGGGCTGTGCGGCATCCCGGAGAATCTGATCGCCGCGCTGCGCCGCAAGGGCGTGAAGAATCTCACCACCATCTCCAACAACGTGGGCGTAGACGACTTCGGCCTCGGCCTGCTCCTCACCAACGGACAGATCCGCAAACACATCGGCACCTACGTGGGCGAGAACAAGACGCTCGAGACGATGGTGCTTACGGGGAAGATCGAGCTCGAGCTGAATCCTCAGGGAACGTTCGCGGAGCGCATTCGCGCGGGCGGCGCCGGCATCCCTGCGTTCTTCACTCCGACCGGCTACGGCACCGTGATCGCCGAGGGCAAAGAGACGCGCGATTTTTGCGGACGTCCATACGTGATGGAGACCGCGCTGCACGCCGACTTCGCATTCATCAAAGCCTGGCGCGGGGACGAGTGGGGAAACCTCATCTATCGCAAGACGGCGCGCAATTTCAATCCCATGATGGCGACGGCGGCGACGGTGACCATCGCGGAGGTGGAGGAGCTGGTCGCGGTCGGCGAGCTTGAGCCCGACCACGTCCACACGCCGAGCATCTACGTGAAGCGCATCTTCCAGGGACCAAGCTACGAGCACCGCATCGAGAAGCGGACGCTGCGCAAGGCGACCGCGTGAACCCCTTTTTGCCCCGGATCGCCACGGATAAACGCGTAGCAATCGGGCGGCGAGGCCCCTCAGGCCGCCGAGCCGCCTGCACAAAGGCCTAAACGAATATGGTGACGCCAACAAAGCCGAGCGGTTTGGAGCGCGGCGACACGGATAAAAGGGACCGCATCGTCAAGCGCATCGCGCAGGAATTGCGCGACGGTTTCTACGTGAACCTTGGTATCGGCATGCCCACGCTGGTCGCGAACCACGTCCCGGCGGGCATGCACGTGGTGTTGCAGAGCGAGAACGGGATGCTCGGCATCGGTCCGTATCCCGTCGCCGGCCAGGAAGACGCTGACTTGATCAACGCTGGCAAAGAGACCATCACCGAGATCCCCGGCACGGCGTACTTCAACTCCGCCGATTCGTTCGCCATGATCCGCGGCGGCCACGTCGACCTGAGCGTGCTCGGCGCCATGGAGGTGGACGAGGAAGGGAATCTTGCCAACTGGATGATCCCCGGCAAAATGGTCAAGGGCATGGGTGGCGCGATGGACCTGGTCGCGGGCGCGCGCCGCACCGTGATCGCGATGGAGCACGTGACTAAAGACGGCAATCCAAAGATCCTGAAGCAGTGCACGCTGCCGCTCACCGGCGTCCGCGTCGTGGACACCATCGTCACCGAGATGGCGTACATCCGCGTGATCAAGGATGAAGGCCTGGTGCTGGAAGAGGTTGCTCCCGGACTCACCGCCGCCGACGTGCAGCGCGCGACCGAAGCGAAGCTCATCGTCAGCCCCGAGCTGAAGACGATGAAGTTCTGAAGTCGATGTCGCGGCGCCGGCGTCCGCGCAGAGAACCACATGAGACCCATGGGCAAGACACGCATGCGACTCGCGAGCGCGCTCGTTGCGGCCGGTCTGCTGACGCTCATCCTGCCCATCATCCAGATGCGCGTTTCGATGTTTGGCAAAGTGGAGTGGTCGGCATTCGATGTGGTCTCGCGGCTGGTGAGCGGTGGCGATCAGCAGAAGGACAAGCCTTCGTTCATCGACATCGCGAAAGCAGCGAAGCGGGTCAAGACAGAGGTCGATCGCACCTCGTCACCGTCCTCCACATCGTCCAATGGAGTCCCGCGTCTGCCGCTGGGCATCATGCTGGCGCCGTTCATCCCGCTGGAGATCGCAATCACGTATGCGCTGTTGTTGGTTGCCATCGTGGTGCTGTGCGTGCGCCGCATGCAGCGGGCACTCGGGTTCATCAGCGCAGCCGGCGCCGTGACCAGCACGGTCGCGCTGCTCTCGGTATTCCTGTTCAGCAACGCCATCCAGCAGAGTCTGGCGAAAGAGCTGACCAAGCCGGACATGCGCGAGAACATTTTCGCGCAACTCTCGCAGGCGTTCATGGAAAGCATCCACGTCGACCCTGGCGTCGCGCTCTATCTGCTGGTCGCAGTGATGGTGGGATTGTTCGCGACCTGGAAATGGGATCAGCTGGACCCCATCGCGCTCCCTCGTGCTGACGCACTCGGCTCGCGCGGCTCGGAATGACAAGGGAAAGAAACTCTTTCACGTTTCTTCCACTCTCCCGAAGGCCGATATTCGCGGAGCGGAACAGTTCAGCGCGGCACATTCAAGAGCTATAATCCGACAGCTTCCCGCAACTCCAAAAAATGGCCCTCTCGAACGGCACAAGACTTGGCCCTTATGAGATCCTTGCGCCCGCCGGCGCCGGCGGCATGGGCGAGGTCTATCGCGCCCGGGATACGCGGCTCGACCGCGAAGTCGCGGTAAAGATCCTGCCGTCCACGATGTCGGAGAACGCCGACATCCGCGAGCGCTTCGAGCGTGAGGCGCGCGCCGTTTCCAAGCTCTCCCATCCGAACATCTGCATCCTGCACGACGTGGGCCGCGAAGGCGACGTGGACTTCATCGTGATGGAGTACCTCGAGGGCGAGACGCTGGAGCAGCGCCTTACCAAAGGCCCGCTGCCGCCCGAGCAGATCCTTCGATACGCCATCCAGATCGCGGACGCGCTCGACAAAGCGCATCGCCAGGGCATCATCCACCGCGACATGAAGCCGGCGAACATCATGCTCACCAAGGCGGGCGCGAAGCTCATGGATTTCGGCCTCGCCAAGCAGCTCGAAGCCGTGCCGGTGGCCGCCGCGCTCACCGAACTCACCGCGACCGACCGCAAGCTCACCACCGAGGGGACGATCCTCGGGACGTTCCAGTACATGGCGCCGGAGCAGCTCGAAGGGCAGGACGCCGACCAGCGCACCGACATCTTCGCGTTTGGCGAGGTGCTGTACGAGATGGCGACCGCGCAGCCGCCGTTCAAGGGGCGGACGAAGGCGAGCCTGATCGCGAGCATCCTGTCGTCGGAGCCGCCGCCGATCGCGGCGTTACAGCCGCTCACGCCTCCCGGACTCGACCGCGTGGTGCGCATCTGTTTGGCGAAGGACCCGGCGGAGCGCTTCCAATCGGCGCACGACCTCAAGCTGCAA
>JALYLW010000011.1 GCA_030774055.1 Acidobacteriota bacterium | reverse complement strand
ACTTTTTCTCTCACGCGCTGCCAGTCTCCACGCGCCTCCGAGACTTCGATCTGGGCTGGGAAGGGCAGAAGAAGACTCGTCGCGTCGGTGCTCCCAGTGGTGCTGTGTCTCCTCGTGTCAGTGCCGTGTTTGACGGGACAAGCCTCTCCCGCACGTAGCGTGCCTCAAAGCGATAGCACGGCACTCTCACTGGCCGCGCAATCGATGGCCGCATTAACACGCGGAAGCCCTCTCTCAGACGTCACGCTTACCGCGCAAGCTTCTCGCTTCGCTGGTTCAGACAACGAGACGGGTGTCGCAACCTTGGCAGCCAAAGGCACAGGCAATAGCAGAGTGGACCTTGTCCTCAGTGGAGGCCGTCGCACCGAGATTCGGACTGTCACCGCCGGCTTCCCAACGGGCACTTGGAGCGGTATCGATGGCGCGTCGCATGAATGTCCAGCCCATAATTGCTGGACCGACGCGGTATGGTTCTTTCCGGCGTTACTCTCCTTTTCAACGGCCGGGAGTGATCCGAACCTCGTGCTGTCCTACGTAGGCGGGGAAACGAGAGCCGGCGTACAGGTTCAACACATTCGGTCACGTTATCGATCCGATCTGGGGCTTTTTCAGAGGTTGAGCAGGGTAGACATCTACGTTGATCAAACCTCCCATTTGCCTGTTGCCATCACTTTCAACACACACGCAGACAACGACGCGAATCTCAATATTCCCGTCGAGATCCAGTTCTCCGATTATCGCGAAGTGAACGGCGTTAAGGTCCCCTTCCAAATCAACAAGCTACTGAGTGGCACGCTCGTCCTTCAGCTCTCTGTGAGCAACGCAACCATTAACACAGGCCTACCTGACAGCTATTTCAAATTGTGAGAGCAAGAGAGAAAAGTCATGAATCGCCACACTGTTCAGTTTGCGATTGTTGTTCTTCTGGTTGCGCAGGTTGCCTTCGGACAGGCGAAGACAGGTGTTTTCCCGTACGGCAGCTTCGGTGGCGGACCGGTCGATACCGTCAACCTCGGAAATCTCAATGTGCACTTGACCGTGCCGGTTTTTCATAAGGCGGGCCGAGGACTTCCATTCGACTACGACCTCTCCTATGAAAGCTCGGTCTGGTATCCCGCAGGCTCTGTCGGAAGTCAGAGTTGGCAACCTATAACGAACTGGGGCTGGACGGCACAGAATAATGGAATGACAGGGAATGTCACGGCGTCGGCAACGGTCACCTATTGCTACGACCAATTCGGCCACATCAACGGGTCGACCACGACGCTTTCCGGCTACACCTATCACGATCCCTGGGGAATCCATCATGTCTTCCCCGGATACCTTGTTTCGTACAGCGGTGCGTGTGCCGGGACGCCAATACTGACAATGACCTCTGCAGCTAACGATGGATCAGGACTCACACTAGTAGCCAACTGGAACGGTTCTAATTACGTTTATACGACCTCGAACCTTCAGCGTAATGGCGGAACATCGACGACGCTCGTGACCGACGCCAACGGGAACCAAATCAGTTCTAACAGCACTGGCGTCTTTACCGATACTTTAGGAACTACTGCATTGACTGTCGCTGGAATATCGCCAAATCCAGTGACGTTCACTTATACGAGTCCTGCGGGTACGCCAGCCACTGTCACGATGAATTACAGCAACTACAACATTCGTACGAGTTTTGGTTGCAGCGGTGTGTCGGAGTATACGGCGACGAATGTGAAGCTCGTGAGCAGCATTTCACTTCCGGATGGAACTAGCTATGCATTCACCTATGAACCGACGCCAAATCCTTCCTATCCGGGATATGTTACCGGTCGACTGAGCAGCGTCACGTTGCCGACTGGCGGTTCTATTACCTACACATATACAGGAGCGAATAACGGAATCATCTGCAAGGATGGAAGCGCAGCAGGTCTACAGCGGCAGGTTTCGCCTGGTGGGACTTGGACATATACCCGCACGAATCCGTCGGGCACACGATGGACGACGACGGCAACTGATCCTGCTGGTAATCAGACAGTTCTCAACTTCCAGGTTGTGTATGCCTCCAGCCCCACTCAGCGGCAGGACGGCTTTTATGAAACGCAGCGGCAGACATATCAAGGTGCTTCGACTCTTTTGCAAACAGTGAACACCTGCTACAACGGCGCCGCGGTGCCCTGCACAACAACGGCCATCACTCTGCCGATCGCTAGGCGCACCATCTACAACTATCTGCCTGACTCTGCTGGCCTCCAAGCGGAGACGGACGTCTTTTATTCTGGACTCGGGTTGGTCTCGGAGATCGACGATTACAACTTCGGGACAGCAGCTGTCGGACCCCTCATCCGCAAGACCCTGACGACATATACGGCTTTGGGGAACGGGATTGTTCGTCCGACAGCCGTAACGATCCAAGACGGCGGCGGCGTTCAAAAGGCCTATCGAACCTTCGGCTACGATCAGACGACGCCAACGTCCACTGTCGGCACTCCACAGCACATTGCCATTTCCGGTGCGCGCGGGAATCTAACCACTGTCACGACGCAGGCAAGTGGGTCGTTGGTTTATCTGTACCAGAAATTCACGTACTACGACACTGGCACACCGAACAGTTCTAGCGACGTAAGTACATCGTCCAGCACCCCCGGTCCTACCACGACATACAACTACGCATCGGGCGCTGCCTCCTGTTCGAACTCTTTTGTGACCTCAGTGAGCATGCCGCTGAGTCTGACCCGCTCCACGACATGGGACTGTACCGGGGGCGTTCCTTTGTCGACCACGGACGAGAACGGCAAAGTAAGCAGCACTTCTTACAACGATCCCTACTTCTGGCGTCCAGCCAGCGCGACCGATCCTCTAAGTAATGTCACAGCCTTCAGCTACAGTGGTGCCAATGCGGTTGCCACGAGCTTCACGTTCAATGGCGGCAATTCTGTGGTCGGAACGCGAACAACGTTGGACGGGCTGGGGCGACCGATACTTCAGCAGACGCTCCAAGGTCCTGGCGTGAGCAGTTATGATTCCGTCGAGACGGACTACGACAGCGTTGGGCAGGTTTCAAAGCAAACGCTGCCCTTCAGCGCGGCTGCAGGAACGCTCTGTAGCGGGACGTGTCCCGGAACCAGCTTCTCCTACGACGGCCTGGGGCGGCTTACGTCAGTCACGGACAGCGCTGGCGGGTCGGCCACGTATACGTATGTGAAGAACGATGTGTACAAGAGCGTTGGACCGGCACCTGCAGGCGAGAACCAGAAGCGCAGGCAGCTTGAATACGATTCCCTCGGAAGACTGACTTCAGTTTGCGAGATCACATCCGCCGCTGGCAGTGGCAGCTGCGCGCAAACGAGTCCGCAGACTGGGTACTGGACGAAGTATGTCTACGAGCCGTTGGGGAACATGACAAATGTGACCCAGAACGCACAATCTGGCTCCACGCAAACACGTACTTTTGCCTATGACCTGGTGGGGAGGATGACGTCAGAGACGAACCCAGAATCGGGGGCGGAAAGCTATTTTTATGACACCGTCGCGAGCGGTCTCTGTGCCGGCACGTATGCTGGAGATCTGAACAAGTCAGCCGATGCCGTAGGTAACACGGTCTGCTATACGTACGACGCTTTACACCGACCGACAAGTCTGACATACAACGGTCCGTATGCAACCAGCACTCCGAACAAGTACTTCGTGTATGACAGTGCGACGGTGAACAGTGTCCTGATGGCGAATACTCTGAGCCGATTGGCGGAAGCATATACGGCCACGTGCCAAGGATGCACGAAGATAACGGACCTCGGGATCAGCTACTCTGCGCGCGGCGAATCTACCGATCTTTACGAGAAGACGCCGAACTCTGGCGGCTACTACCATGTCACAGCTGGATACTGGGAGCATGGACTGGTAAAGCAGATCAGCGGCGTTCCCGGGCTCACGACGGTCAACTACGGAGTGGATCCGGAAGGACGTCCCAATACGGTTGGCGCAGCTTCCGGACAATCGCCCGTCACGGCCACTACCTACAACGTCGCGAGTCTCGCAACCCAGCTAACTCTTGGATCGCTTGATAGCGATACGTTTACGTACGACCCCAATAGCTTCCGAGTTACCCAGTACGCATTTAACGTCAATGGGCAAACGGTGACGGGGACCCTCACTTGGAACGCTAATCGCACACTCGCGTCCCTGAACATTACTGATCCATTCGACGCGGCCAATACACAGAACTGCACCTACGGCAGGGATGATCTTGCGCGAAGCATCTCTGCAAATTGCGGAGCGGCTTGGTCGCAGACGTTCGCCTTCGACGTGTTTGGGAACGTCTCGAAGGCGGGCAGTGCTTCTTTTCAGCCGACCTACTCGACCAGCAACACGAACCGGATCTCCAGCCTGCCAGGTTTTACTCCGACCTACGATGCCAATGGCAACATCCAAACCGACAGTTTCCACACCTACGCGTGGAATGCTGACGGAGGTCCCACTTCAGTCGATTCGGTCGGACTGACATATGACGCATTCGGACGCGTCGTCGAGCAGAATCGAAGCGGTACGTTCACGCAGGTGCTGTACATGCCGAACGGTGAGAAGATCGCGCTGATGAGTGGACAGACATTACAAAAAGCCTTCATCGCACTGCCGGCAGGGGCCACCGCTGTTTATACCAGTGGGGGCCTCAGCTATTATCGGCACCCAGATTGGGAAGGCAGCTCACGCTTTGCATCCACCACCGCGCGAGCGAAGTACTTCGACGTCGCCTATGCGCCATACGGAGAGAATTACGCCGACTCAGGGACTTCCGACCTGAACTTTACCGGCCAGAATCAAGACACCGTAGCGGGCGACTACGACTTCGCGTTGCGTGAATATAGTGTGCCGCAGGGAAGATGGGTTTCCCCAGATCCCCTGGGAATCGGCGCGGTAGATCCTGGGAATCCGCAGTCCTGGAACCGGTATGGATACGTGGTTAACGACCCATTGGACCTCGTGGATCCATCGGGAGGCTGTGGCGAGGACGCCATATCACATGGCTGGTGGGGTAGCGGATGGGATCCAAGCTGCGCCGGTTCCGGTTTCGGGTTTCAGGGTCTGAGTCCGGCGTGCGGGACTGTAATGAGTGGTGGCCAGACCGGTGGTGGCTATGGTTGTGACGGTTGGGCAGGCTATGGTGGTGGCGGGTCTGGATTCGGATTCTCCGGATCGCTATGGATTGGCACGGGTGGGGGTGGGGGTATCTGGAACGAAGATCCGGGCATACCGATCATCTATCCAACCATCTGGGACCTGTTAACACCGTCTTGCTCCTCACCAGGAACAGGATTCCTGCCCGGTTGCGGCTTTGGACCAGGAGGAGTGCCTGTCTTCAGTGTTTTTAAGCTCTTGGACACACCTCAGGCAAGGTGCGTAGAACAGGCTAATCAGCATTTTCAGTGGGCGTTGGGTAGAGGACCGAAGCCCTCACTTATGACGGTACTGGGACTGTCGTTGCACGATCGAGCGACGGAGGCACCATTGACAATTCTAGAACTCTGGAGGCGCAGACCCATAACGACGTCTGCGGTATTATCCACTGAAGCCGTGGGCCTGCAGTTGCGCTTCTGGACAGAAGTGGTGTCACAGGCTGGGGGACACGGAATCGCGTGGTGGCAAGCACGCGGTACCTACAATCAGATGCTGAACACCTGCAAGGCCGCTTTTGGTGATTCCCATTAAGAATGAGGTTCTCGGCGCAAGCACACCTCTGTTTGCTGCTCTGTATGGCCTTATAGCTATCGGGGCAGTGCGGATAGGGGAGGCATTGGGGGTCGATACTGCGCTACCAGCGGCTTGTTGCCTGTTGCTGTTGTCGGTTCTAGAACGCGCCGCTACATCCGACAAGAGTTTAGGCGGGCCTAGGTATTGGCTGTTTGCGGTACTGATCGCCTGCGTAGGGTACCTCTTAGTGCATTGGCGCTTAAGCGGAGTATAGGATGCAACGGATGCTACGCGGAGTGCGAGCCCTCATTTTCCTAGGTGTCACTGCCGCCGTACTCGCAGGATTTACAGGCTGCTCCGCAATCATGTTCCGTCGCGCCAAAATGTGGAGTACCAATGCAGTCATTATTTCAACGTCAGAGGGAGCACTATACGCACTGAGCGTGCTCTGGAGAGACGCTTGGCCGCTCTACGCATTTGTCATCGTCCAAATCGCAATTGCAACGTTCTTCCTAACCGCACCCAAAAGGAGCCGTGACTAGAGCCTTGCGTTGCCGTGATTATCGCTCAGAGTGGCGGGACTCTCCTAGAGTCCGAGCAACGTACCTCGCGAAGGTTGTCCAGGTTCTGCTCCTGCTCAGCATGATGAGCCCTGCGAGAGCGAGAACTCAATCGCCGGAAATCCCTGGCAAGCATTCCCTTGAGGATATTCAGACCACGATCAGCCGTCTGTCACTCGAAGAGAAAATCGGGCAAATGCTTCAAATCCGTTGCTATGCGGATTATCCCAGCTTTGATGGCCCTGAGTATTTGGCGCTGAAGCAACAGGTCCGCAAGTACCACGTCGGTTCAGTGGTCATCGGCATGCACTTCGACAACAACGGTCCAATCAGGAGCTCCGCTCTTGAGACCGCAAAAATCGCCAATCAGCTCCAGCGTGATTCCGAATTACCGTTGTTGGTTAGCGCTGATCTTGAACGCGGTGTAGCAAGCCGTATTAAAGATGTGCCCGCCTTCCCTTGGCCGATGACCTTTGGAGCGACGGCCAATCTTAAGAATGCGGAGCGCTTTGGCGCCGTTACTGGTCGTCAAGCACGGGCGATCGGGATCAATTGGGCGTTCGCGCCGGTCGCGGATGTAAACAGCAATCCGAGCAACCCCATAATCAATGACCGCTCGTTCGGGGAGGATCCCGAGGAGGTAGGGAAGTTCGTCGTAGCGTTTATCAATGGGGCACATAGCAGCGGTCTTCTCGTCACGGCGAAGCACTTCCCCGGACACGGAGATAGCGCAATCGATTCTCACCGTGGAGTCGCCGCAATCAATGGCGATCTCGTTCGCCTTGGCCGGGTGGAATTGCCGCCCTTCAAGAAAGCGATTGATGCTGGCGTGGACGCGATTATGCCGGCGCATGCAAGCGTTCCTGCGCTCGATCCGGGAAGAATCGCGACCCTTTCACCCGCAATCCTGACGGACCTCCTCAAGAAAAAGTATGGCTTCTCCGGACTGATTGTGACGGATGCGCTAGAGATGGAGGGCGTTCTGCAGGTCTACGCGGGACAGCCGGGGGACCCAACGGCACTTGCCACCGTGGACGCAGTTAAAGCCGGCAACGACGTGATTTCCGTACCGAGGGACCTTGACGCCGCGTTTAACGGAATTCTCAAGGCGGTACGGAGTGGGGAGATAAGGGAAGCGCGGATCGACGAGTCAGTCCGAAAGATACTAGAAGCAAAAGCCAAAGTTGGGTTGGACCGCTCGCGCTTTGTGGATCTTCGGCAGGTGGACGCAATCGTTCATGACCCGATCGATGAGGCATTCGCTCAGGAAGTTGCCGATTCCGGCATCACGCTCGTCCGGAACAAGGGTTCCGTCTTACCGCTAGAGGATTCTCACAAAGACGAACCGGGGCGCCGCAAGACCATTGCTATCGTTCTCTCTGAGAAGCTCGACCCCACGATGGGGCTGAACTTTGAACGTGAGTTGAAATGGCGTGATCCTGCGGCAGCCGTCTACTACTTCGATGGCAAGAAGCCTACGCCGATGCCGGCAATGTTGGCCGACATCGCAGCGGCCGACAAGATAATCGTGCTGGCCTACGTGACTAATCGGGGCACAAGAAAATACGTCGTGAACGGAAGGGAAATCGAATCGTTCGGGTTAGTTGGACCTAGCCGTGCGCTGCTGCATCACATCTTGGCTACTGCAGGAAAGAGAACTGCTGTCGTTGCGCTCGGTAGCCCCTATTTGATTGAAGCCTTCCCAGAGATTCAAACGTATCTCTGTACCTACGCCATGGCTTCAACTTCGGAAGTCAGTGTGGCGAAGGCGATTTTCGGCGAATTGCGCACGCACGGGCGCCTTCCGGTAACCCTGCCCGGAATCGCTGAGCGCGGAACCTCGCTGCCGTGGCCAAGCAAGGACTCGCAAACGATGCTTGCACATTGAAAAACACTCTTCGCGAAAGATTGCGTGACGCGTTCAAAACGCAAAGGGTCTCGCCGAGTCTCCAGAACACCCAGCTTGACAAACCGAGCCCTGGCCAGTGATTCACTGAATAGAATCAGTGACTTCAGACGCCTTCTTCGGGATGTCGGCTACTCCCCGGCGGTGAACCCCTGGAAGCAAACCAGTGCGTCAGCAAAAAGCGCGTGCTGGCGGAATCCAGCGTTGTACTATGAGCAACGAGTTACGGAAGCTCGCGCGCGGGGCCGACTAATGTCCACTCCTTCTTAAAGCCTAATGCAGCGTGCACGCCCGCGGATCCAGCAGGTCGCACAGCTCCCAGACGACCTCTTGTGCGGTCGTCTTTTCCTCGAAGCACACGGTGACGAAGCGCTGCTGTAACTCTGGCAGTTCAGGGTCGCTGACGCCCGAGGCAATCAAGACGACCTCGATGGGCAGCGACTCACACAAGTGCAGAACCTCGCTGACACTGAGTGCCTCAAACACGGCATACCCTGCGCGCGCTAGCCCATCGACTAGGGGGGAAGGAGCTTGCGTGGTGAGGTAAGCGACCGCCAGCATGGGCCTGCTTATACCACGGGACCGACGCTACTATGTCCGCCAGAAGCGCCTGTTCCGAATCTGTTGATTGAACCGCGCGAGGATCGCGCGATGCTATCGCCCGGCTAAAGGTCGGCCAAGGCCCAACCGCGTGGCGGTGGCAGCTTTGGTCGTTTTGCCAGTCAGGCCGTTGGGACGGCGTGTTCTGAATTCAGAACAAGGATGAACCATCGCTAGCCAGTCCAAGGGCTCCGGTCAGGAGTGGTCGTCCTGAAATCAACAGGTGATGCGCAGTCGAAGAGTCAACGGAACCCGCCCCGCAGGCGGGTTCGCGCATGAAGTGCTGAGACGCCAGGCACGCCGGGCACTGAGCTCCCGAACATCATGTTCTAGATGTGGAACAACAATGAACTAATGACGAGGTTTGAGAGTTTTTCTCACTAAGCTTCATGCCGCGCCCATGAAATCACTCTTGAGGGAAGCGTCGATCAAGCACACACCATCTGTGTTGGAATATCAGGCTGCAACATTGCGCCGGCGTTGCCTGAGTGTGCGCCTAAGATGCGCGATGAGCGTATTACTTGCATTCTTACTGACGCCCTTCCTATTTTGCCAATCCAAGCCTGAGTCTGAAACCCCGACGCTCAAGGATAAGAGCTTTGTCGAGTTGACGGACTTACGGCAGAAACTGGAAAAAGAGATTCAGTTGCAACAGCAGGAGGTAGATGTTCTCGCCGCCAAGCTTCTGGAGAGAGAGAACCTCGAGCGTGAGACTGGCTTCTTAGAGAAAACCTATCAGAATGTCAGTCCAGAGATCCCACTGCCTCTCAAGAATGCATACAAGGCACAAGCAAAAGAGGCAAGAGCCCGCCTCGACAATGCAAAGATTACCGAACCAAAGGAGAAGCTTGATAGAGACTTGGACAACAAGAAGGCGGAGTTGCAGAAGAAGAAGAGAGAGAAGGAGAATGTTGAATGGAGGATCAGCGAACTAATAGACATCGAAAGGCCGCGCCAAGAGTTCAAGAAAACCATGAGTTTGGATTTTTCCTTCCTTGTCGGCCTTGTCATACTCGGTTTTTTTGTCGTTTCTTGGCGCGACCCGGTAGTCAGACGGTCGATTTTTGCGGGGCAGTCAGGGATACAGTTTATTACCCTGTTTTCACTCGTCATCTCAATAATACTTTTCGGCATTACGGGAATATTGCAAGACAAAGAGTTGGCGGCTCTCCTCGGGGGTCTCTCAGGTTACATTCTTGGGCGCGGTGCGAGTGGGATGGCTCACAGCAACGAGGCCAATGAACAGAGATCGCACGAATGAGGGATAAGGGCTTGAGCAATAAACGCAAACATCGGAACGATCATCCTGAGGGGCCGCGCCCTCTCCGGCTGTTGCGGCTACAAGGCGGGTTTAGCCTGATGGAGCTGCTTATTGTCGTTGCAATACTCTTAATCATCGCGGCAATTGCGATTCCAAGCCTTCTGACTTCAAGAAGATCAGCCAACGAGAGTTCAGCGGTGGGATCGGCACGAAGTATTAACACCGCACAAGTGTCCTATTCTTATGGACATCCGAAGGTGGGTTTCTCGTGCGACCTCACCACACTGGGGGCAGCGGGTCTTGTTGACAAGGCTCTCGCTGAAGGAAAGAAGGGTGGTTACGTTTTTGCCGTAGTGGATTGCCCGAAAAGGAAAGGAGTAGTTGTTGGCTACACTTGGGTGGCTAGCCCAGTAGACCCTGGTCAAACAGGAAGCAAATTTTACTGTGGAGACCAGACTGGCGTGGTCAGATTCAGTATTAAAGACGTCCAGGACTGCATTCATAAGGGACAGCCAATGTCGTAAGAGCCACCTTGGTCGACCGTTACAGAATGTTTAGCCCGCGAAGGCTGAAACCTTACGTGGCTAAGATTTTCGATACCGGCACAAGAACGCATTCTTTTTGCTGCCGTCGGAGCCGCGCGGCCCCCCAGCCGACCGGGCCCATGCAGTCGTGATATCGGCTTAGACCAACTGCCCACCCGAGGGCAGGAAGGCTATATGAGCCGAGCACGATTGTCAGTGATCAGCTTGGAGGATTTGTGCCGAATGACCTTTCCGCTAGTGGACTTATGCCGCCATCGTCGCCTGTTGAATTCATCAACCCTGCGGAACTGACCAAGAAGCCGCTTCCAGGCATTGCTCTCTGCCTTTCCGGGGGTGGATATCGCGCAATGCTCTTTCATGTCGGATCTACTTGGCGCCTTTATGAGTTGGGATTCTTCCCCAAGCTCGAACGCGTTTCCAGCGTATCCGGCGGCTCGATAACGGCGGGAGTTCTGGCACTTGCTTGGCCAAAGCTAGATGGCACGCGGGCAAAGTTTGAAGAGCTTGTGGTCGGGCCGATACGTTCGCTTGCCGGGAAGACTATCGACGTCAGTTCAGTCATCGGCGGTGTATTCGGGCCCGGCACAGTAAGTGAGCACGTCGCAAAAAACTACCGGAAGCACCTCTATGGAGACAAAACACTCCAAGACCTTCCCGACAAGCCGCGTTTTGTGATCAATGCGACGAACGTGCAGTCGAAGGCCCTCTTTAGATTCTCGAAGCCCTACATCTGGGACTATCGCGTCGGAAAGATCGAGAAGCCGAAAACCCCTCTCGCGACTGCCGTGGGTGCGTCGTCCGCCTTCCCTCCCGTCCTTTCGCCGGTAGAACTGGAGTTCAAGAACAACGAGTTTGTTCCGAATACGGGGCAGGACTTACAGTTCCCCCCTTATACAACCGATGTGATCCTGACCGATGGCGGAGTCTACGACAACTTAGGCTTGGAGACAGCGTGGAAGACTTATCAGACGATTCTAGTGAGCGATGCCGGCGGCATTTATGGCCCTGAACCGGACCCCAAGAAAGACTGGCTCAACCACACACGACGCGTCTTCGACCTTGTCGACAACCAAGTCAGGAGCCTTCGCAAGCGACAAGTGATCGACTCCTTCAAGGCGGGCGATCGTACCGGCACGTACTGGGGTATATGGACTGACATTTCAAAGTACCAAGTCCCAGACTCTTTGCCTTGCCCAGTAGCGAAGACCCAGAAGCTCGCGAGTACTCCCACGCGGTTGAAAGGAATGGAGTCGGACCTACAGGAACGGCTTATCAATTGGGGATATGCAGTCTGTGATGCCGCTGTGAGGAAGCATGTCGATCCAGCCCTACCGAAGCCGGCCACATTCCCGTATCCCAACCTCGGTGTGGGATAACGACCGCAGTTGTCGCTGTGGACCGCCCGATGGAAGCCTTAGGGCGAAAAGGAGGAGTGATGTCACTTCGAAGACTGTGCAGCTTCACGTTGTTCTTCGTTCTTTGCTTCACGGGCATAGCATTCGCTGAAAACCCGACGGCTGAGGTCAAGAGGAAGGTCTACCTACGAAGCGGCCCTTCCATGACCACCCAGATGAAGGTACGTCTTCTGCCTGGTGATGAGCTTCAGATCCTCGATTCGCAGCCCCAAGACGGCTTTTATCGTGTCCAGACGGAAGACGGCGATGAGGGGTGGGTAGCGGCCAGAAATATCAGCATCGAGCAGCGGCCACCGGAGTTGGGTTCGTCCGGGAATCTAACTCCTACCGACAGCATCAGCGAAGGCTGGGAGAAGCCAGATCCGAAAAAGACAACCCTCAAGGGCACGACGAAGTCTTGTCCTTGGAATGGCGACGACAGCGACCCTGAGACTTTTCTTTTCAAGAATCGTGCGGACGTTCCCCTGAGTTATCACGACGTCACTTGGGAAGCAATCGCCACTCTCAGCTACCCGGTCGATAAGCCGCTGAGAAAAAATTGGACTCCGACCAACCGTGCAGAGCTAGCACGCTATGAGGGGATTCCGTTGCGGACCGTGGGATACCTAGTGGCTTACAAACCGCAGGCTCACGGCAGTGGTGAGGGCACCAACTGTCACATGAACAGGCCGTTGGAGACGGACACCCATCTAGCCCTTGTCAAGGAAGCTGGCGATGCAGAGAAGAGTTCAATCGTCATCGAATTCACGCCGCGATTCTTGAAAGCCCATCCCAATTGGAACAAAAAGGCCCTCTCGAATTGGATCAACAGTGACAATCCGGTTCGCATCAGCGGCTGGTTGATGTTCGATCCGGATCACCGGAATCATCTGAAGCGCTTCCGTTCCACGCTTTGGGAGATTCATCCCATTACTCAGATTGAAGTTTGGAAGGACAACAGTTGGGTGAACTTAGATACAGCACAATGAGTGTCGCACGACGCGATCCTTGCCACGATGGCTCGGGCCCGGCGAGTCTTTGCACGGGCCTAAGTCGCTTCGCGATGTCGGGGGGAGTGCTGTGTGTCTTTGTAGCCTCGGCTCTGGCGTCCTTCGCTCAGGACACAAAGGCGGTGCGGGTTGTGAGTGCGGAGTGTGGCTTTTCCATCACTTTCCCGGCAGCACCACGCACCAGCCACAGCAGAGTCTCGACGACAGGCAAAGTTTTTATTCCCGTCACTCGATACTATTTTCAGACCTCAGAATCGCTGCTCGCTGTCTCCTGCAGTCCGGCAAGACGTAAAGGGAAGCGAGAACAACTCATGGATGAGGCTCGCGATGCAGCCTTACAAGCGACTGGGACGCGCGTTATTAAAGAGCAGCGTCTTGGGCGCGTGCGCCTCCTCGAGGTAGAGGGTGACGGTGTACGAGGGTTAGTCAAACTGGCAGTCGTACGGAATCACTATGTTCAGGTTCTCGCCTTGTCCCATGCAGATTCCTTTAGTCCCGCAATGTACGCCTTCATTGATTCTCTTATGCTGCACTAATTCAACGACGGATTCGCATGCGCCTGCAGCCCAATCTACAAACCCGATCACTGGCAGAGGGATTAAAGCCAGCGTTGCGACGGTTCGCGCCGCAACTCTCGGCCGCCGCGACAGAAAGAGTTGCGAACGACCTCGCCGGAATGTGGCTGCACAACGATGAGTACATGAAGCTGATCGGCGATTTGTTAAGCCCTGACGTCAGATCAAGCATTGTGAAACGACGCCTTCACCGATACATGCGTACGCTGCCAGCGACCACCGTTCGACTGAAGCGGATAGCTAAAGACTTGTCCAGTTAGGCTTTTATGTCTGCCACCACTTTCATTCCAGCGGCGCAGTATCTCAGGATGTCCAGCGAGCATCAGCAGTTCTCACTCGAAAATCAGGCCGCAGCGATTCAGAAGTATACCGACCTGCATGGGTTTGAATCCCGGCGATGTTAAAGACGTTTTGGCGAGACATTGCTCTGTGTCGACAGCACCAAGCAGGGTCGATGGACCTGAAAACAGGTCGCACAGTGTCAGCAGTCCGTCCTGAAATGCCGGTGCTAGGTTTTGATGGAACAGCTCGGAACATATCCGGGGTCCTGGTATTCGAACAGTTGAAGGTCACCTAAGGACGTTAATTGCTGTCCGAGGAAGACAGACAAAGCGAACGGGCCGTAAAAGAAGAGTCGTGTGCTCCTGATGCCATGACTCTTGAGCAGCTGACCCAGGCGTTCGCGCACGGCGCGCGCGAAAGCGCACGCATCTTCCGAGCTGGCGATAGACTGACTGCCGGTTGACGGCGACGCCATGAAGACGAACAATCTCGGAATTGTTTCCGTGCTGGCAACATACCGCAGGACGTCCTCGCGGCCATCGCCACGTATGTTCAGGCCGAGGACGAGATCCATCCCAGCCAGGTCACCTTGCGTCAGCTCGACTTGAAGATCGTACGGCTGCGTCGGTGTGACATCGGACCTCCAGGGTTCCTTCGCCGGCGGCTGCGGTATCTCAATGGTCCAGCCGCCGACCGCAGGGAAAGTAGCGCCCAACGCAATGCCCGTCGACAGCGCGCACTTTCCGCGGAACCGAATTATCCGTTCTGTTCGCTCGGCAAGAATCTTTTGCTTGAGCGTCGCGAGCTCGGGCAGCAGTTGGCCGTTCCAGATCTCTTGTGATGGAACCCGGCGCGAAGCACGATCGAAATATTTGGACCAGTCCAACGCATAATCCGCCGGCGCGTCAAATTTCTCCGAGGTCCAGTTCTGTACCCACAGGGTGACGGTTTTCTCACCCGGACTGACGGAAGCCACGGCGGCTCGCAAAATCTGCTCGACGTCAGAGCGGGCGAGAATATTGCCTCTTTTAGCCTCAATGGCGCGCAGCAGCTCCGCGAAGGCCGGATGCACCATGGCGCGGATCATTCCCGAATAATCTGGATGGCTCAACAACCGTCCGACGAACAAGTCGACGGCCCGATCGTCGTGATGAAGATCGCCGTGCGCGACCTCGAAAAAGACCTTTGATTGAATGAAGTCGAAATCATTATCGTCCACGCCAATTTTACGAAGCCGTTCGACGAGTTCCTCCTTCGTAGGAGCCAAGGCGTGCTCAGCATCGTCGTAAAAAGGCTTAGCCTTTCGAAACCTGGAGAGTCCGGTTTCGATCGGTCGCAGTTTCGGGGAGAGGGAAGGGCATACCAATGTGAAGCATTTGTATACTCCGGGCAGCTCGGTATCCAATTGCCGGAAATGTTTGAGGACCTCCTTGAATTCGGCCGGCGCGACTTCGTGGTCCTTGACCTGCAAATGTATCCGTGCAGAGCGACCCGCCTCCACGTACCGGATATCGATGTCGCCGGTGCCTTCGACGAAGAGCTGATGAAACGCATTTTCCAGTAGCCACAGCGGTAGCTGGCAGGCCGTGTAGCGAGTCTGGAAGTCGAACCCTTTGCCCGCTGTAATTCCTCCCATGGATTCCGGCGAAAGCAATGAAGCCTTTCGGGATGGCGTTCGGGCTCGACGGCGTTTGCGCGGATCACCCATAGCTGCTCACTGGCCGAACTTCGGGCCGAATACTTGACGCCAGAATTTGCGGCTGTCCGCTTCGTCTGTGCTGTCAAGCGCCTTGCGTGCTGTGATTGCAGCCGTTTTCACCTGCTCCATGAAATTGGTGAAATCCTCGGGCTGCCAATGCTTGTCGACGGTAACGGCAGAGTATCCCGGGTCAGCAATTGTGGGCACCATATTCAAGTTGCGGTATGCGCCGTATGCGCGCTCAATGCCTTCCATCACATTCACAACGGCAGAGGCATGCGAAGTCGGAGAGCCAATGCTGCCGTGAATCAGGCTTTCCAGAATGTAAGACTTCAGCCGGCACGATTCGTTCGGGAGCCTGTCGCGCCAGAACTTCATGAGCTTCACAACCTGCACGTAATATCCATTCGTTGACTTGTTTTTATCCGTTGCGGCCTGGATCTGCCCCTTAGGGTGAGTTTGCACCCATTGCAGGACCTGTCTATCCGGTATCCAGAGCGGCCCGTCATCGCCTGCCACCGGGGTGGCCGGAACGATATCGAGCCATACGCCTTTGGCGCCTTGTGCTCCGACGGATCGGCCCTGCAGCTTCGTCTCTTTGTGGTACCGCGCAAGAATAGACTGGGTCCAGACAAGAACTACGTCTGGCTTCGTGATGGAGTGATCAAGGTCGAAAATGCAAATGACGTCAACATCGTTGATGTCGTTGATCGCTGTGTGCCGCGCGTAAGAACCGGACAAAAAAGTATCCTTGTGCGCGTCCTTCGACTCGCTATCGGCGCGCAACTCCTCCCGGACTTTCTCATGCGCGGCCTTGGCGTTCGTGACGTCCTGGTCGCCCGGCTGGATAGAAGACAGGAGAATCTTGAAATCTGCGGCGAGCTCCACGCTTAGTGCTCCTTTTCCGGTAAGGATGGCAGCTCACCGAGCGATGCAAGATCAAGGCCGTAGTTGCCGGCTATCGAAGAAAGGAAATCTCCGCAAGCGGCGCACTGCGGGTCGCGCTCGATGTAAATTCCATACCAACGATGGATCGTCATGTCGTCGCTGCTCTCGCTGAGTGGCGGCCAGTTCGCATATTGCGTTCCGGGCTCCGGACGATTGAGCCATAGATACCAAGGCGCGTCGAAATCCCGGTTCAAGATACTGAGCGAAGTGTTTTTCCCGGCCAGCAACTCCAGCAGCGCCAGCTTCGTGAGCATGTTTGCGATGGGCAGGACATCCAATGACAGGCCGGGCTCTACGGCGACGGGTCGATCGGAATACGCGATTGCCTCAGCGTCGGAAGCGGTGGAGATTTCGACGTCAGAGGCCTCATCGGGCATGGCTGCGACGAAACACTGGTGACATGGCGATTGTTTCGGGCGCACCCGCAGGACTTGCCCGCCATACGCGCGTCTGAAAGCTCCGCCATAGATCGCAGTGACCCCCGCCGCGATGCAAAGCTGGTTGATCAACAGCTTGCTCGGGCGATTGTCGGTTCCGCAGATGACAACATCCGCTTCCGCGACGAGGCCCCTGATCGTCTCCTGGTTCTCGTATGTCAGGTCCACAGGATGGACGGAGACATCGGCCGCCGGGTGTTTTTCGTGGATGAGGTCGCGTACGACGCGCACCTTGTAGCGACCGACCTGCGAGATGCCACCGGGATGACGGACGACACTGCCGACGGTCAATCTGTCGCGATCGACAAGGATGAAACGTCCGACCCCGCACTTTGCCAATTCGATAGCCGCGTGGGCGCCGCCGGTTCCCACGCCGATGCATAGTACCGTCTTGTCGCTGAGAACTGTGGTCTCAAGGATGCCGGCGCGTCGCGTGGCCAGCTCCGGCTGAACATCCGCGAAGCAGACCTCGATCGGCTGTTTGCTGCCGTTCGCGAGTTCACGCCCGGTGGCACGGTGGAATGACCCGTCCGGCGCGGCGAACGTGGCAGCATCGGTCGAAGACTCGTCCGACGGCGTGAGCACGATGTGAACGTGCATTTCAGGAGCCGCATCAATTCTGTCGGCGAGGAGCACGGCCGCCTGCTCGGAGGAAGGCGACGATTGCGGGCCGAGATCGGCTTGCGTCAGTGCGTCTCCTTCATCCCATGAGCTGAGGGTGACGGGCATCCAGCCATCGCGTTTGATCTGCGGCCAATGCTCGCGCAGCCAGGCGCTTGACAGTGTCACCACGGCAAACATGTCCGCATCGTCAGCCGTTATGTTCAACGCGCGGGGCGCCTGTACGCCGTCCGCAACGGCGACGATCGTGCGCTTGGTCTTGTCGTACACCAGCTTCGTGCGTCCGGGCTTCCGCTCGGCGATGGCTTTCATCGCTTCTCGAATCATTTGCTGTTGCTGAGGATCGTTTGTGCTCATGCTATTTCCGCCATAGTTCGAACGAATTCGGCCAGAGGCCGGCCGGTTGAGAGGTGCTGCTCGTAAGCTTCAAGCCAGATCAGCCCCTTGAGAAACACCTTCTGCAGCAGGATTCCTGAATGCCACCGTGCGTCCCGCCAGTGGCATATCTGGACCCAGCCATTGGAGTGTGGCGTGAGCGTGTGCATCTGATGCGAAACCCCTTGCGCGGTGAGGAGGCTGCCATCGAACATCCGCAACGGGCATGGCTCGATGACATACAGGGGAGGGCGTTGGTTGGGATAGCCGGAAGGAAGCGGAAGATAGAGCTTGTACAGGCGCCCGGAGTTAGTCGTGGCGATTCCCAACCCCCAGTACGTATCCGCGGCACGGTCCTGGTACACGCTGAATTGATCAAATCCTTCACGCTGGAGAACCTGGTGCTCGATTCCCATCCTGTTGCGCTGCTCAACGGTCCACATGCGGAGCCCCCTTCATGTTTGCGCGCGCAGCTTGGAAGATGTCCAAGATGGCTGGAAGGTCAGCGGCGATCATTCCTGCAGGGGCGTCAATGGGTTTCGTCGAACCGTCGGTGCGATTCATTCGATGTATTTCCAGCACCGGCATCGGCCACGCAGAGCCGAGGGCGAATGCCAAATAATAAGGTTCTTCAAGCTGCGCAACGAGAATCGAGCCAAATCCGGTCGTATGGTGCTCCACGGCGACGCCACTCGCTTTCTGTAGAGCCTCGGCGAGTTGGGCGAGGGTTCTTTCCCGTGTTGCAGAATCAACGTCAGATGTCGGCTCGACGGAAGGTGGCTTCGCGGCGGATCCAATCCGGATTCGTTGCAAGGAAACTTTCTCCCAGGCAAGGAAGTCCTGTTCCGGCAGGATCTTTCGCGCCAGCAAGGCCTGGCGAATAGGGCTCAATCCCGGCAGGACCTTGACCCGCAGCGGCAGCGGTGCGGGATCCCCGCTCGAAAGATCGTAGCTCCACGGATGAATCCTGATGATCGGCTCGGTGCGGCTGTCGTCGATGGTGACGATAATTTCCGCCATGCCTGTTAACTGGTTCCGGCCTGCGATGGAAATTATGCGACGACGGTCGCCGCTACTTGGCGAGGACAAGCCGAGTCTGTGATGTGAGTGCCAGTCGCCGAAATACCTGAGCGCCCAATCGGAAGCCATGGTCTCACTTAGCCCGCGCAGATATTCAACGTCGAGCCGAAAACGTGCGTGGTTCCGCTGTGCTGCTGGCCCTGCCTTCGTGGCGAGAAGAACGGTCGGAACGTCGTGCCACCGGCCGAAGAGGTCGCCTCCGGTCTCGACGGACCAAGCGTTAGCATCGGCAGCAATTGCGCGCAACTCGGATTCCCAGATCACCAGGAACCCGCGGGGAGCTTGCGGCTTCGAGCGTCGGCTGATTAATCGTGAGAGGCGCTGGATGAGCATGTCGGACTCCGGCACTATGCGTAGCGATCGAAGGAGAGTTGTCAGCTGCGGGCGCTCCTCGATCCACTCCCTGAGATCGGGTGTGAGCCGGGAATCGGCCGCGTCAAGTTCCTCCATGGGGATTTCGAGTACTGCGGCCAGCCGTTCCTTGAGTTCGGAGCTGGGCAGACGCCGGCCCGCCTCGATATCGGCGACATAGGCCGGGGTCACCCCTATTTGCGTTCCGAGTTGGCGGAGGGACCAGTTGCGGGCTGACCGTCTGGCCTTAACGAGTTCAGCAAGTTCCGACATGAATGCTCCTACCTTTACATAGTATGCATGTCATGTCAAGTTTGCGCTCAAGCATTATCTATGAGCATGTATTTATGTTCTATGCGCAATATAAAGTTGCGCATATGCTTGATAATTGCGTATATGAGTGTTTTAATTGCGCATAGATTCATATACGCAACTATCCTGATTGGGGGAAGCTCGTGGCTAAACGGATATCCGACGAGGCTCTGCGGGCGATTGAGCAGGCAGTCGGGGCTCATCCCGACGGCGTCAGCTTGCGAGAAATCGCCGAAACGCTGACACCGCCGGTTCCGCCGCGCACCCTGCAATACCGCCTCAAACACCTCGTTGATAAGGGACGTCTCGTAACGGAAGGAGAGAGACGCCGCTGGGCGAAGTACCGTCTAGCACCCAAGCCTGAAGCCGCCCCCCCGTCGGCCGCGGAGGGCGAGGAGGTGGTGCCACTTTCGCCCGAGAGCCTTGAAATTCGCAAATATCTCGGACAGCCTATCGCAGCACGAAAGCCGGTCGGCTATAACCGCGCGTTTCTCGATTCGTACAAGCCAAACGTGAGCGCCTATCTGTTGCCAGCGGAGCGCCAACGTTTGGCGGCTGTGGGCAAGCCGAATGTCGCGGATCAGGCGGCGGGGACCTATGCGAAACAAATTCTCAACCGGCTCCTGATTGATCTCTCCTGGAACTCAAGCCGCCTTGAGGGGAACACATATTCCCTCCTTGATACCAAACGGCTGATCGAGTTCGGGGAGGAAGCCGCGGGTCGCGACCGTCTGGAAGCGCAGATGATCGTCAATCACAAAGAAGCGATCGCATTTCTCGTCGGCGCGGCCGAGGAAATCGGTTTCAACCGCTACACGATTCTCAATCTTCACGGCATCCTGGCGCACAACCTGCTGCCGGATGAGGCCGCGGCGGGCCGCTTGAGGCACATCGCGGTCGGCATCGAGAAATCGACGTTTCATCCGCTCGAATTGCCCCAGCGTATTGATGAGTGTTTTAACCAGCTGCTGGCGACTGCGGCGGCGATCGAAGATCCGTTCGAGCAGGCGCTCTTCGCGATGGTGCAGCTGCCCTATCTGCAGCCGTTCGATGACGTCAACAAACGCGTGTCGCGTCTGGCCGCGAACATCCCGTTCATCAAGCAGAATCTGTCCCCACTGTCTTTCACTGACGTTCCACGGTCCCTCTATACTGATGCGATTCTGGGAGTCTACGAGTTGAACCGCGTCGACCTGCTGAAAGACGTGTTTATCTGGGCGTACGAGCGCTCTGCCGCACGCTATGCCGCCGTCCGGCAATCTCTCGGCGAGCCCGATCCCTTCAGATTCAAACACAGCGCCGCTCTGAAACAGGTCGTGAGCGAAGTGATACGCGGCGAGATGGACAGAAGGGCCGCAGCGGCGCATATTGCTTCGTGGGCGGAGAAGAATGTTTCCGAGCCCGACCGTGGTCCTTTCCGGGAGATGGCCGAGGGCGAGCTTTTGAGCCTGCACGAAGGAAACTTCGCACGGTATCAGATCAGGCCGAGTGAATTCTCCGCATGGCAGGCGGTCTGGGCCGATGGAGCGCCGCCGTCAGCACTTGCCTAGCCGCTTCCACGTTGTTGTCGATCGTGACCTCCGCTACTCTGTGGCAAAGGGCTTATCGCCAAAGTAGGAATTATTCATGATCCTTCGTCCGGGAGAAGTCCCTGGCCGCGCTATCGCGGTCTTTCCGTTCCTAAAGACAAGAGACCCGATCATTCTGGGTGACTTCACTTTTCGGTCCACGGATGACACTTGTCAGGTTAGGCCAAAGCCTAAACGATGCAGAAGATCTCGGCTACGTTAGGAGAGGAATCCGCCACGATTGAAGATGAGCCCTAGGAAGGCGCCTTGGGCACAACCGCGAGCGTCCGCCGCTTCCGGGTGCGCACTGGCAGCAACCGTCGACACCAGACCTGTATAGGGCGTAGCCTCCTCCATTGATGCGATTGTCTGGCAATGAATTCGATCTGTCTGCCACGGACCTTTCCAATTTCCTGAGCTGCCGGCACCGCACCGCGCTTGAAATGGCTGAAGCGCGCGGCAAGCGTCACCGGCCGGCGTGGAATGATCCGCTCCTCGATATCCTGATCAAGAAAGGGATCGAGCACGAAGGGAGGTACGTCCGATCGCTCGAGGCCGGCGGGAAACGTGTCGTCGACCTCAACGAAGTGAAGGATCGTGATGCGGCCGTAGCGCAGACACTTGACGCGATGCGCTCCGGCGCCGACCTGATCGTCCAAGCTGCGCTGTGCGATGGCCGCTGGTACGGCCGGCCGGATGTGATGCGGCGCATAGAAACGCCGAGCAAACTCGGCGCATGGTCGTATGAGATCGACGACACCAAGCTCTCCCGGGAGACGCGCGCAGGCACGATCCTGCAACTCGGTCTCTATTCGGAGATGCTCGCAACCGCGCAAGGAAAATGGCCGGAATACTTTTCTGTCATCACACCAGACCCGGCCGAGCCCGTGCACAGGTTCCGCGTCGACGACTACGCCGCCTACTTCCGCCTGGTGCGCACGCAGATGCGGGACACCGTCACCTTGGACGACGAAGTCGTCGGCGCGGCGAACTACCCCGAACCAGTGGATCACTGCGACGTGTGCCCGTGGTCCGGGGAGTGCGTGAAGAAGCGGCACAAAGATGATCACCTATCCCTCGTCGCCGGCATCTCGCGGCTCCAGCGGCGCGAGCTTGAGTCAAGGGATGTCGCGACGCTCGCGGACCTCGCAAAGCTGCCGGTGCCGCTGGTCTTCAAGCCCAAACGTGGGTCCGCCGAGAGCTATGTCAAGGTGCGCGAGCAGGCCAGGGTCCAGTTCGAATCGCGCGGCAAGAACCCTCCCTTGCATGAGTTGCGGCTGTTGGAGGGCGGGAAGGGGTTGAGCCGTCTACCCGAGCCCTCGCCTGGCGACGTGTTCCTCGATCTCGAAGGCGATTTCTTCGCCGTCGAAGGCGGGCGCGAGTACCTGTTTGGCGTCGTGACGATCGATCCAACGGGCACCCCCAACTATCGCAGCTTCTGGGCCTTCACCGATCAGGACGAACGCCTGGCGTTCGAGTCGGTCATCGACCTGATCGTGCGCTCCTGGGAGGCCAACGAGACGATGCACGTGTACCACTACGCGCCCTATGAGCCGACGGCATTCAAGCGTCTGATGGGGCGCTACGCGACGCGCGAGGAGGAGCTCGACAGGCTGCTCCGGGCAGAGCGTTTAGTCGACCTTTATGCGGTTGTGCGGCAGGGCGTGCGCGCAGGGATCGAACGCTACTCGATCAAGAACCTCGAAGTGCTGTACGGATTCACCCGTTCCGTGCCGCTGATCGATGCCAACCGCAGCTTGCTCCTGATGGAGCAGGCCCTGGAGTTGCAGTGTCCGGACGCCGTGCCGGAGGAGGTTCGCAAAGCGGTTGAGGGCTACAACAAGGATGATTGCGTGTCGACGCTTCGCCTTCGTGACTGGCTGGAGAAGTTGAGAGCCGAGACGGAGGCGGCGGGTACGCCGGTGCCGCGGCCGGCACCGAAAGAAGGAGATCCCTCGGAGAAGGTCGACGAGCGGGCCCAGCGGGTCGACGCGCTTCGGCGGCGATTGCTGAACGGCGTTTCGGAAGCGCCGGGCGACCGGACCGAAGAGCAGCACGCGCGCTGGCTGCTTGCCTATTTGCTCGACTGGCACAGGCGCGAGGACAAGGCCGGATGGTGGGAGTACTTCCGGCTGCGCGATCTTCCCGAAGAGGAGTTATTCGATGAGCCCCAGGCGATCGCAGGCTTGGGGCACGTCGGGCGCGTCGAGGTCGTGCATCACAGCAGGACCGGCAAGCCGACGGGCTCGGTCGTCGACCGCTACCGGTATCCGCCCCAGGAAATGGAGATCCGCCCCAAGGACGAGCTGAAGCTTCAGGGTGGCGAGAAACTTGGAGACGTGGTCCGGGTAGACCGGATAGCGCTCACGATCGATGTGCGAAAAGGGCCCACGCAGGCGGACCATCACCCAACCTCCGCATTTGCGCACACGCACGTGCCTGCCGAAGTGCTTGAGGAGGCGATCTACAGGATGGGAGAGAAGGTCGCTGACGACGGCGTGATAAGCGGAAGCAAGACCGAGGCGCACCCCGTCGGGCGACAGCTGCTTCTAGCGCGGCCACCGCGGCTATGTTCCGGGAAGTTTGTGCCGGAACCCGCCGAAACCGCCGTCGACTTTGCCGTGCGGATTGCCGCCGATCTGGACAAGACAGTGTTGGCGATCCAAGGTCCGCCGGGGTCGGGGAAGACATTCAGCGGCGCCCGGATGATCTGCGCCTTAGTTGGGCAGGGGAAGAAAATAGGCGTGACGGCGACCAGTCACAAGGTCATTCGCAACCTTCTCGACGCTGTCAGCAGGGCCGCGAAAGAACTTGGCCTCGGCGTGAGGCTGGCCCATAAGGGGGCCAAAGAGGACGACGAGGAGACTGGCAGCGCATCGCCTGTGGCTGTGCTGGGTGACAATTCGGAAGCGCTCGATGCCCTGCGGTCCGGGGAGGCAAATGTGCTTGGCGGCACCGCCTGGCTCTGGGCGCGGCCGGAGTTCGCCGAATCGGTAGACGTCCTCTTCGTCGACGAGGCCGGCCAGATGTCGCTGGCCAACGTTTTGGCTGTCTCACACGCCGGGAAGAGCGTCGTTCTTCTCGGCGACCCGCAGCAGCTGGAACAGCCACAGAAGGGCAGCCATCCGGAGGGCGTGGATGCGTCGGCGCTGCAGCATATCCTCGGTCAACAGAAGACGATCACACCTGCCCGAGGCATCTTCCTCGGGGTTACCTGGCGTCTTCCCCCCGACATCTGCTTGTTCACGTCGGAGTTGTTCTATGAGAGCCGGCTCGAATCGAAGCCCGGGCTTGAGCGTCAATGCCTGACTGGCACCGACGGCTTCGATGGCAGTGGTTTGTGGGTGGTGGATGTGGAGCACGACGGCAATTGCAACTCGTCGCTGGAAGAGATCGACGTGGTCGCTGATCTCGTCGCGCGCCTCCAGGCACCCGGCACCCGTTGGATCGACGAGCACGGAAAAGACAGGCAAGTGACCAGTAACGACATCCTGGTGATCGCTCCCTACAATGCGCAGGTCAGCCGACTGATTGAGCGGTTGGACGCCAGCGGCGTTCGCGTTGGGACGGTGGACAGGTTCCAGGGGCAGGAGGCCCCCGTGGTCATCTATTCCATGGCGACCTCCCGGCCCGAGGACGCCCCGCGAGGCATGGAATTCCTTTACAGCCCGAATCGTCTGAACGTTGCGACTTCACGCGCCCGATGCGCTTCCATCCTGGTTGCCAGCCCGCGCCTCTTCGAGCCCGATTGCCGGACGCCGCGACAGATGCAGTTGGCCAACGCGTTGTGCCGCTATCGAGAGCTGGCCAGGCCTGCTAACGCCGTCGCCCGTTCCTAAGCGGTCCGAGCGCCTCTGATTCCTGAAGACATCCTTGCAAGCGACCGCGGAGCCCTGTTCGGGATGATAAAGATAAATATGATTGTTCTGAAACCGGAACATGGCACTTCCGGTCAATCAGGCCGACTACTCGATTAAGAACCGAAGTAGCTTTCGCCGAACAATCGATTCCTTTGTTGTCTGACACTTCCAGACTTGAAGTACCTTCCAGCCCATCTGCTTAAGTTGCTTAGCTACGAACGCATCGCGGGCGCTGTTCCGGCCTACCTTGGATTTCCAGTAGGGTGTTTGAACGCGGAACGCGGGCGTTCTTGCATCCGCAATGTCCGTGCCAGAAGCACCCGTTTACAATAACGACCTTCCTCTTGCCTGCAAAAACTAAGGTCCGGCCTACCGGGGAGTTTGGCGCAATGGAGCCTGTATCTAAATCCGGCGTCACCAATTCGTCACCAAAACTCGTCCGAAATAGGGGTTTTGGTGACGAATTAAATTGCGGAAAAACAAAGCAGGCAAAGGCATTTAGGTTGTTGACCTCGTTGTTGACACGGTAGAGGTCAGGAGTTTGAATTTCCTCGTGCGTGCCTTCCTGTTCAGGTGCTTATCCCCGAATCCGACCCCTCCCGCGCACGTTACGGCGGTGAACCCCTGGTGAGCAACTAGGGGGGTACCACTTCACGATCATCTGACACCCATGCGTTTAGCACACTCCCCGAATCGTGTTCCAAATCCAGAACAAAAATGCAAGCTGCTGCGCAACTGCGCTCGAAACGTGGACAATTTCGGTCCTGAATTGACGCGTGAGGTCGGACTCCCCCGGATCGGTGGCCCTGATGGCTTGGTGGCATTTGCGGTGTCCTAAATGCATTAGTAGCGATATCCATGCGCGGCCTCCCAAGAGCCGAACGGAGCGATTCCTCTCGGGAATAGGCGTAAAGCGTCATTATTGGTGCCGCAACTGCAACTGGCCGTTCTCTGCCGTCATCTTTCGGCGGCCATCGGGTTTCCTGAAGCGTGAGGCCTGATCCGGCCGAGGACGGCCTTGCGCCCTCCTTGGGAGACTTTCGCAGAGATTGGTCGCAGCCTGCGGGTGAGCGTAGGAGACCTTGTTCTGGATTCAGAACAAAACGGCCGGTGAGCACCGGTTAGCGGGGCAGAAAGCCTTGGAGTTATGTGACCAGGGATCAGTGGCGGGGGGCAAAATGTACCTACATTACTCTGTTCTCTAGGCAACCAAAACTCTCGCCGGGGCACCTAATGTTTGATCTTGTTCCGTTTTCGGAACAGATACACGCCTATCGCCGTATTCGTCGAAGATTAAGGTACGTTTCTTTAGGCCATAGATAGAAGGCCCCGCCCCCCGCGGGGACTAGGATCTAGTGTTTCGGTAGCTTCCTGCAAGGATCGGCGCTCACCAGCCAGAGAAATAGACGGGACTGGAAGCAGGTCCACGGGCTACACGACACAGCAGGCCATCGGCCATGTGGAGCACCACGGCCCGGATGAGCACTTCACCAGGACACTACGACAGCGACTCATGCTGCAGTTGGGATTTCGCAGCGAGGTTCACTTGTCCATACGCTCGAAGCTGATTGTCGCGTTTCTCTCGATTATGGTTCCCCTCGCATTGGCAGGGGTTCTCTCCTATGTCGGAAGCAAGGAGTTAATCGCCAGCGATCAGCGGGTCACGCACACCCATCAGGTGCTGGGCGCCACCCAGCAATTCCTGCGCGCGATGTTCGGCATGGAAGCCTCAGCACGCGGATACATGGCCAGTCGCGACGAATCATTTTTGACCGACTATCAGGAACGCCGCAGTGGAGCTTCGCCGGCACTGGGAGTGATCCGCGCGCTCACCGCGGACAATCCAAGACAGCAGGGACGTCTGCAAGAGATCGATGCGCTGCTGCAACAGAAGATTGCCATCATGGACGGCATCGTGGAGGGCCGCCGCCAAGGCGATCCCATGGTCCCTCTCGTCGATGACATGCGGCACAGCCGTGAGCTGACGACAAAGATCGAGACTCTGGCGGGCGCCGTCACGGGAGAGGAGGAGGAACTCCTCGCCGAACGGAAACAACAGGCCCAGCGCCAGGCGGCAGTCACGCGGGGAGTGATCATCCTGGGCACGGGGCTGACGTTGCTCTTCGTTCTGGTCGTGGCATTCACTCTGGCGAACCAGATCGCTTCCCGGATCAGCCAATTTTCCGCCGGCGCAGACCGCTTGGGGACTGGCGATCTGACAACGCGGGTCGAGATCGGGAGTGGGAAACATGAGCTAGGGAAGCTTGCGTCCGCATTCAACCGCATGGCGGATGATCTGCAAACGGAGGACGAGCAGCTCAAGGCGAGCTTAGAGGAGCGGGACCGCTTCTTCAGTATGGCGCTCGACATGCTGTGTATCGCAGGCTTCGATGGCTATTTCAAGCGCGTTAATCCTGCCTTTACCGACACGCTGGGTTACACGACAGAGGAGTTTCTGGCTCTGCCATTCATGGAACTCGTCCATCCCGACGATAAGGCTCCCACTCTGCAGTCGATGGAGAGACTCAAGGCCGGAAGCAGTGTGGCGGGTTTTGAGAACCGTTGCCGGTGCAAGGATGGCTCCTATCGCTGGTTGGCATGGAGAGCGGTTGCCCATCCCGACGGTCTTATCTATGTCACGGGACGGGATATCACGGAGCAGAAACACTTACAGCAGGAAAAGCAACAGAACCTCGAGTTGATCGAGGCACAGCACAATCAACTGGAACTGCGCAATCGGGAGGTCGAGCGCGCCAACCAGATGAAGAGCCAGTTCCTGGCCAATATGAGCCATGAGCTGCGAACGCCGTTGAACGCCATCCTGGGCTTCTCGGAGCTGCTGGACGACCAGGGACCCGGGCCATTGAACGAGAAGCAGGCGCGCTTTGTCGGATACGTCCGCACCGGCGCGCGCCACCTGCTGCAGTTGATCAATGACATCCTCGACCTTTCCAAGATCGAAGCGGGACAATTGGAACTGCAATGCGAGGACTTTCACCTCTACAGCGCTGTGCCCGAGGTGATCTCCCTGATCCGGCCATTGGCGATGGGCAAGCGAGTGACCCTGGAAGTTTCTGAACCCGAACAGGAGCTGACGGTCTATGCCGACCGCTTGCGGATCAAGCAGGTCCTCTACAACCTGCTGAGCAATGCGGTGAAATTCACGCCCGAAGGAGGCAAGGTCACCCTCGAGGTCGGGATCCACGGCGGAAGACCTGCGATCATCGTCACCGACACTGGCATAGGCATACGGCCTGAGGATCAGGAAACGATCTTCGAAGAATTCCGCCAGGTCGGAGACGAAGCCAGCAAGCAGCAAGGCACCGGCCTGGGGCTGGCGATCACACGGCGGCTGGTCGAGAACCAAGGTGGAAAGATTTGGGTCGAGAGTGAACCGGGCAAGGGAAGCCGCTTCATCGTGGTGCTTCCCGCCGGCACTCAGGCGGAGCTGCTTGCCATCGCGAGTCCTGTTGCAGCGGAACAGAGGGCGCCGGCGCGCGGGCGTTCCCATCCCCTGCTACTGGTGATCGATGACCACCCGCTCGCGCGTCAGTTGCTGGCCAGTTTCCTTGCCCCCGAGGGTTTCGATATCCGCGGGAGCGAGGGCGGCGAAAGCGCGCTGCGCCTGGCGCGCGACCTGCAGCCGGACGCGATCCTGCTGGATGTTCTCATGCCCGTAAACGGCTGGAGCATCCTGAGCGACCTCAAAAAAGACCCGCGAACGGCAGAGATACCGGTCATCGTCGTCACCATCCTTGACCAGAAAAGCGCGGGCTTTGCGCTCGGCGCCGCAGACTATCTGGTCAAGCCGGTCTCCCGCGATACATTGCTGCGGGCCTTGCGCCGCCAGCTCGCGCCCACGACGCGACCGTACCGCATCCTGATCATCGAGGACGACCCCGCCCACCTCCATCTCGTCAACGAGGTGATCGAATCGGCCGGGTTCATCTCGCTGCAGGTTTCGAACGGCGCACAAGGTCTGCGGAAATTGCGCGAAGAACGGCCCGACGCCGTGCTGCTCGACCTGATGATGCCGGAAATGGACGGTTTCGAGGTATTGCGCACGATGAAGCAGGATGAGTCCCTGCGCTCGATCCCCGTCTTCATCCTGACGGGAAAGGACCTGACAGAAGAGGAGGAAAGATTTCTGTCGCGTGAGGCACAAGCGCTGCTGACCAAAGGCGGCCCGTGGAAGGAAGAGTTGCTCGCCAAGCTTCGCGCTGTGCTCGTCCGGGCCACCCCCGACCCCGAAGGGAAGCGCGCATGAACATCCTGGTGGCAGAGGACAACGCCGCGAATCGCGAGCTGCTGCGCGAGGCGCTGGGCATGAAAGGCCATTCCGTCACCGAGGCGGAGAACGGTGAGGAAGCGCTCGCCAGGCTAGAAGAGTTTGCCCCCGACATGATCCTGCTCGACATCCAAATGCCGAAGTTGGATGGCTACGAGGTGATACGCAGGATCCGCCTCGACGAACGCTGGCAGAAGCTAAAGGTCATCGCGCTGACCGCTTTTGCCATGCGCGGCGAGCAAGAAAAAGCGCTGGCCGCCGGTTTTGATGGTTACGTCTCGGAACCGATCACGCTTTCCGTGCTGTGGGCGGAGATCGAAAAGGTAAAGCAGTCGTCCGACGGGATGTCGTGAACACGTACTGAAAGACAGTGGAGGCACACAAGTGGCATTGCAAGTATTGGTGGTTGAAGACGACATCGCCTCGCTGGAGCTCATTCGGGAGGTGCTGATCTCGATGAAAGCAGACGTCGAGGCCTTCAGTAAGAGCCGGCAGGCGGTGCCCTTGTTGCAAGAGAAACGCTTCGACGGAATCTTTCTCGACTTACAAATGCCCGGACTGAACGGCTTTGAGTTCGCCCGATTGGTCCGCGCTTCCTCGCGCAATAAGGCTACGCCGATCATCATCGTCACCGGCCGCGAGGAGCGGGAAACCATGGGGCAGGCGTTCGAGGCAGGGGGAACCTTCTACCTGCAAAAGCCGATCGATCGTTACAAACTGATCGCGCTGTTCCGCACCACGCAGGGCGCGATGCACGACAACCGCCGCCGGTTCGCACGGATCTCCTTGCGCACCGAGGTGAGTTGCGAGGGCCCCGGATTGGCGGTCAAAGGCGAGAGCGCCAACCTGAGCTGCGATGGGATCCTGTTCGATTCCGCAGGCGCCCTGGGGTTGAAGGCGAACGTAAGCCTGACATTCAATCTGCCCGCGCAACGTGGTCCGATCCGCGCGCAAGGCTTGGTCGTTCGAGTCGACGACAAGGGCCGCGCGGGCGTGCAGTTCACAAGTATCAGTGCCCGCGACAAGCAACGCATCCAACAACTGGTCGACCAGGAAATAGGCCAGTAGCGCGAACCGCTGAGCAAGTGGCGGTGTTGCGTCGCCGCGCGCCCGGGATTCAGGAACGCAGGCGGTTCCTAGAGGAGGGGACCGATGAGCCCGACATCTCCCGACGGAACGGCGATTCTGCTCGCGATCGACGACGATCTACAAAACCTGGAGCTGATCTCTACCGTGTCAATTATGTGGTCACGAACCTAAATCCCTTTGCCTGCCTTGCTTTCCGCATTTTCATAACCCCAAAAAAAGGCCAAAATCGACGAGTTTTGGTGACGAATTGGTGACGAGTTTCTGTACGGTGCCATCGTTTCTGTGTCAGCTACCGGAACTGACTGCGAAAGGTCGAGCATGCCGTCCCTTTAGGCTCCTGTATAGAGACGATGAATCAGGAAGCCGCTCCTGCGCGACTGGCCGCGGTAAGTAGGTCGCTTCCCCACCCGTCATTCAGGTCCTCTCCCGCGGGTAGAGCACTTCTGAACAGACTAGGGGGGACCGCGCGCCTATAAGGTCTTGCGGTGCCTCTTTCGGGGCATAACGGCATCTTGCATCGAGCAGCACCTACCAACAACAGAGAGACCAGCAAAGGAGAAGTAAAATGTCAGATCAAGGAAATCGCAGCCCACAACATAGCGATCCGCAGAAGCCCGGTTCGGAGCAGAAACCTGGGAACCAGCCGGACCAGCCCGTGCAACAGAAACAGCAGGTCCCGAGCGGAGAGCCCAAGAGTCCGCAGTCGGAACAAGAGAAACACGATCAAGAGCAGAAAAAGCAGGGTTAGGCTGCAGTGGATTTAGACCGGTGAACTGGAGAGCTCAGGGCGGTTCGATTGACATCGAGCCGCCCTGATAAACGGCAAGGGCCCGGCAAAGCTAGATCAGGCAAGCTTCAACCAATCAACGATAAGGAGAAGACACATGAAGCCGAGTACGAAGAATGAGATTAAAGGCACCTTCCATGAAGTGAAAGGCACAGTCAAAGAGAAGGCAGGCCAAGTAACGGACAATCCTAAGTTGAAAGCTAAAGGCAAAGCCGAACATGTCCGCGGCAAGGTCGAGAAGAAGGTCGGCGAGATCGAGAAAGTGCTGGGGAAGTGAATCCCGGCGGTGATTCGGAGACGGAGGCGCCACCGCGCGTCCATGAACCTCTGCGGTGATGGGCTACAACGATGCCGTCGGCCCGTGAGCTAACGTTCAGAAGAAAGTGAGGATCCACAATGTTGTTGATAGTGGTGATCATTTTGGTGTTGGTGTTGGGTGGCGGTGGGGGGTACTACGGCCATAGCCGCTGGGGTTACGGTGGGGGCGCGGGCATAGGATTAGGCACCATATTGGTGATTCTGCTCATAGCCTACCTGTTGGGAGCTTTCCGCTGAGGCGAAGCCCGCCACTCATCACTCTGCACGACCAGTGCTAACTTGTGGCACAAGTGAGACGAGTCGCACACCTACGACTCGCTCGGACGCGGCCTGACGTCATCCCGCGCGAACGGCGTCCAGGCGGTGACGGTGACGTACCCGCAGTAACCATTGGGCTCATTGCGCGAGATTGAACAAAGAACCCTCGGCATGAGGCTGCCGAGGGTTCTTTTGCCGTTACCGCTGACCGAGTCCCGCTGATCCCTCCTCCCACACAAGCAAAACCAGCTTGTGTGGGGCACCCACATTTGTGTCGGGCGCAACCTAACCAGCTTGTGTTGTCGCCCATGAAGGAGAGACCATCGTGATGCGAGCGTTGTCTGGGCCACCCGCCAGCTCACGTGTGAGTGCAGCAAAGTCTGGTGGTTCTTTGGTCTTCGTGGAAGCTGCCATATGTCGACGATAGACCATAACCTTACTATTGGAAAGGTTCTTCCGCCCCGGGAGCACACGCTTAGCGGTCGTGCCATCGTCGAGAATGTGGAGGACACTAAGGAGAACAAAGCACTGAGGTCTGAGGTCTTTGAAAGTGGGGTCGGGCGGGAGGATCCTCAGCGGGGCAATCTTCGCGCCAAACGAAGTCGTGCCTGGGTCGGTTTATTGACCGCGGCGGCGGAAGTCGCCGCATGCGGCCGCAGTGGGACGGCGCCGATGACTCATTGCTGCTTTATAGCCCAGGAATCGTCCACGATTGGTCTCTTCGGACAGATACGAAAAGGCCACGTTGGGGTCGGGCGGGTTAGCGAGTTGTTCCTGCCTCAGCGCCGCGGCTGCGGCAAGAGCGTCGGCTAAGCGGTTGCGGCTGGTTACCTCCGTAACTTGCGGGCTTTCCCGCGGGGGTGCATTCTCTTCCCGTGAGCAAGCAGAAGCGCATCCTCTGGATCCGAACGGGGAAATGATCATGACCGTCGAGGTCGAAGGGTCACGCCCGTTCACGGTCTCGATAACTCCGGGGAACTTGAAACTCGGCAACACCAGCGGGCAAGAAGCGATTTTGACAATAGAGAGGGACCGGCAATGAGCACTTCCGAAGTGACACCAGGACAGTTGGCGCCTCCGAACACCATCGCGATCGAGAACATCTCGATGGATTTCACCGAAACCATGCCAAAGAAGAACCGCGAGGCGGAAGAAGACAGCAAGTTGAAGGACCTGGTGCAGGCGATCAAGACCTATCTTCGCCTCTCGACGCCGGCGCAGAACTGCCTCTCGCTCCCCGTAGGCCAACTGACGCTCGCGGACGTGGAATTGCGAAGCTTCTTGAATCCGTTCGAGGGTGAGTTGAGCTTCCGCGGCGATTATGCCGCATGCATACGCGAGCTTTTCGTGGTGCAGGTGCGGATGGCAGTCGAGTTTGCCGCGTTGCGCGGTCGTGGAGAGACGACCTACCTCTGGCAAAGCCATGCCGAGTCATTGAACTATCTCTTGCAGAAGGCGAACCAGGCGTTGCAGTCCTCCGTCCGCGTGATGGGACAAGCGGCCCGGCGGGGGTTGATCGAAAGGACCCACGAACTCGAGTGCTGCCGCACCAAGTTGGAGGAGACCGTCCGGGAAGTGACGGATGTCCTACAGCAGCACCCGAAGATCGCTTCCAAGGGCGAAGAAGACTTCGCCTATAGCGCCGACTCGATCCAGGAGGAAACACAAAGCCTCTCCTCATTGCTAGCGCAGTAGGAGCGATGTGTTTTTGCAGCCGGCTTCAGAAAGGCTAAAGACGTGGCCGCAAAAACTTGGGTCCAATTTGGGTCCAATCGGTGCCGAACACCCTGCACTTAGATGTACTACGACGCAGAACCAACCTAAGCGAACCAACAACATAGCGAATCGGTTATATTTCGGGACCAGGGGGTCGGAGGTTGGATGAGCGCTGTTTAAGCGCCAACGACCAACATCTTGGGTCCAATTGGGTCCAGCGGCGATCTCCCCTTCCACGCGTCCGTTCAATCCAGTCATCAAGCTCATGGCAGTGCGGACATCCTTATTTACCTGTGCCCAGAACTGTGCCCACGCTGCATGGGAAATGGTCGAAGACCATAGCAGAGCGAAGTACGGGGACGCTCAGCTAACCCTTTGTCTGTCTAGTACTAATGTCAACTGGTTCATACCAGTCCTCATGACTCCCGGCATCTGTTAACCGGAGGGTTGTAGGTTCGAGTCCTACCTGAGGAGCCATTTCTTAGCGCGAACCTTGCTTCACCCTTCCAATCTGCCTACCGCACCGTGAGCGTGACGGTTGTCGTACGCGTCGTGGCGCCCGATGTTCCGGTGACGGTCACGTTGTAAGTGCCAGCCGGGGTGCCGGGGATCTGGCGGCGCGCACTGCCGCTGCTGCCGCCGCATCCCGCCATCGCGAGCGTAAGCAGCATGCCCAGCCCGATCAGGCCGAGCACTCTCTGCCGCCGAGACACACGGCGCGCCGCGTTCCATCCCAGCAGCGCTAGCGGCAGCGGTAGCCACAGCGCGAAGATAGACGACTCCCGGAGCAGCGCCGCCGTGATGGGCGCCGACGTGCTGATGGTCAGCGTGGTCGTTGCCGGACTAGCTCCCGGCGTGACCGAGGCGGGCGAGAACACGCAGCTGGCCAGCGACGGCACTCCGGTGCAGGAGAAAGTGATCGCGCTGTTGAACGTTCCATTCTGCGGATTCACTGTCAGCACGAACGCGGCCTGCTGGCCCGCAGACACAGTCACTGGCGGTGGCGGGGTGCCGAAAGCGAATGTCGGTTCCAGGTTGAAGGTCGCGTTCACCGTGCGCGGCGCGTCCATCGTCACCACGCAGGCGCCCGCGCCGGAACAGTCGCCGCCCCAGCCGGCAAACACCGAACCGGCGCTCGCGGCCTGGGCCAGCGATACGGATGTGCCCTGCGCAAAGGGTGCTGCGGAGAGGATCGCTCTCCCACCTTGTACACATGCCTGGCCGCGGCCCCACCAGAACGTCGCCTCCGCGGCAAGTCAACCGGCACATTGTCGGTTACACTAGGAAGACCTACTTCCTGCAAGGAAATCCTTTGGATCAGGCAATCCGCAACATCGCCATCATCGCGCACGTTGACCACGGCAAGACCACCCTGGTGGACGCCATGCTTCGCCAAAGCGGCGTCTTTCGCGCCAACCAGGAGCTGGTCGACCGCGTCATGGACTCGAACGATCTCGAGCGCGAGCGTGGCATCACCATCCTCGCCAAGAACACGGCCGTGTTCTACCACCACGTGAAGATCAACATCGTAGACACGCCCGGCCACTCCGATTTCGGCGGCGAAGTGGAGCGCGCCCTCAAGATGGTGGATGGCGTCATGTTGCTGGTGGACGCCAGCGAAGGCCCGCTGCCGCAGACGCGCTACGTCCTGGGGAAGGCGCTCGAGGCCAAGCTGCCGCCCATCGTGGTGATCAACAAGATCGATCGCCCAGACGCGCGCGCGCAGGAAGTGCTGAACGAGATCTACGACCTGTTCATCGACCTCGACGCGGAAGAAGACCAGCTCGATTTTCCCGTGCTCTACACCAACGCGAAGCTCGGCACCGCCACGGCAGACGTTGCCAAGCCCGGCGCCGACCTGGCGCCGCTCTTCGAGACGATTGTCACCACCATCCCGGAGCCGACGGGCGATCCCGATGGTCCGCTACAGATCCTGGTGGCGAACCTCGATTACTCCGACTACCTCGGCCGTCTCGCCATCGCGCGCGTCGCCAACGGCACGCTGCGCACGAACGACGAAGTCGCCATCGCCAAGCTCGACGGGACGTTCCAGAAGACCAAGATCACCAAGCTTTTCACCTTCGACGGACTCACCCGCGTGGACGAGACCGAGACCGCGATCGGGGACATCGTCGCCATCGCCGGCGTCACCGGCATCACCATCGGCGAGACCATCACCAACGTGGAGAACCCCGCGCCGCTGCCGCCCATCGTGATCGATGAGCCCACCATCGCGATGCTGTTCACCATCAACACCTCGCCCTTCGTCGGACGCGAAGGCGAATACGTCACTTCGCGCCATCTGCGCGACCGCTTGCAGAAAGAGTTGCTCACCAACGTCTCCATCCGCGTGGAAGATACCGACAGTCCGGACTCCTTCCGCATCGCCGGTCGCGGCGAATTGCAACTCTCCATCCTGCTCGAGATGATGCGGCGCGAAGGCTACGAACTCATGGTCGGCAAGCCCGAGATCGTCACCAAGACCATCGGCGGCAAGACCATGGAACCGGTGGAGCACCTCACCGTCGATATCCCCGAGGCCTTCGTCGGCGTGGTGATGGAAAAACTCGGGATGCGCAAGGCCGAGATGGTGAAGATGCACAACCACGGCTTCGGCCGCGTGCGGATGGAGTTCCGCATACCCAGCCGCGGCTTGATCGGGCTGCGCTCGGAGATGCTCACTGACACGCGCGGCACCATCGTGATGAACTCGCTGTTCGACGGCTACACCGAGTGGCAGGGCGAGATCCCGCACCGGATAACCGGCGCCCTCGTCTCCGACCGCACCGGCGCGACCACCGCGTATGCGCTCTGGGGATTGCAGGAACGCGGCGAACTTTTCGTGGGACCGACCACCGAGGTCTACGAAGGCATGATCGTGGGCGAGAACTCGCGCGAGAACGATCTCGACGTCAACGCCGTCCGCGAAAAGAAACTCACCAACATGCGTTCGTCGAGCGCCGACGACGCTATCCGCCTCGTCCCGTACCGCGCGCTCAACCTGGAGCAGGCCATCGAGTTCATCGCCGACGACGAATACGTCGAGGTCACTCCGAAGTCGCTGCGCCTGCGCAAGAAAGTGTTGCAATCGAACCGCCGCCCGAAGAAGGGCGCCATCCCGGTGGGCGCAGCCGAAGAGTAGCAGGATCGCCGCCGCTGGCGCGCTACTTCACCGCGAGCAACTGGACGTCGAAGATCAGGGTTGAGTTCGGCGGGATCTCGCCGCCGATGCCGGTTGCACCGTAGCCGGCTTCCGGCGGGACGCGCAGCCTGCGCTTCCCGCCGACCTTCATGCCCTCGATGCCTTCCTCCCAACCCTTGATCATCATGCCCTTCCCGAGCGGAAACTCGAACGGTTTCCCGGCGTTAGCGCTGCCGAACGGCGTCCCATCGGTCAGGTGTCCGCTGTACAGCACCGTGACCGTCTTGCCCTTGGTCGCCACGGCGCCGGTACCTTCCTTCGTGTCCCAGTACTTCACGCCTGACGCGGTGGTCTGCATCGTCGGCAACGGAGGGGTCGGCACCAACTTGGCGGGAGTCGGCTCGGCCTGCTTGGACTCGGATTTGACGACGGGCGCCGCTGGCGTTGGAGTCGGCGTTGACGCAGGCGACGACGCAGGCGCCGTTGCTGCCGGTTGGTTGGCCGGGCTCGCCGGAGTCACACCCGGTGCCGCGCCCAGCGACGTCGCCGCCGCTGTCACTTCCGACGCTGCTGACTGCGCGTCTTGCCTCTCCCTCTTGCTCCAGACGAGCGCGACAACGAATATCGCGATGAGCGCCGCCGCGATAAACATCACCTTCTTTCCAGACCCTCGACCTTCGCCGCTGCGAAGCGAAGTGGCCCTCGTCGCGTGCGCGGGCTGCGCCGCAGGATCCATCGCGGTAGCTTTCGGAGCGCTCACGGGTGGCGCCGCGCTCATGCGCGTCGGCGCCGGAGCCACTGTGGCCGCCGGTTCGCGCAGCTGCGACACATCCGGAAGCGGGCGGATAGAAGTCGCCCTCATCCCGCTGAGCTCCTGCGCCAGCAAGTAATCGCGCACCGCCTCGCCAAACTCGCGCGCGGTCTGGTAACGGTCTGCCGGCTCTTTCTCGAGCGCGCGGCCCACCAGCTTGGCTAGCGACTGGGGCGACACTACGCCCTCGGCCTTCAGTTCCGGTGGCTCTTCCTGCAGGATCCGCATCATGGTCTCGGCGGTGGATTCGCCCTCGAAGGGAAGTTTGCCGGCGAGCATCTCGTAGAGCATGGCGCCGGCGGAGAAAACGTCTGACCGCGCGTCCACCGGCTTGGCCTTGAGCTGTTCGGGCGCCATGTAGGCCACCGTGCCGATCATCATGCCGGTGCGCGTGATGCCGGCATCGCCGGTGCGCGCGATGCCAAAGTCCACCAGCTTCGCGCCTCCTTTTGTCGGCAGGATCACGTTGGCCGGCTTCACGTCGCGATGGATCACGCCGCTCTGGTGCGCGAAGTGCAGCCCATCGCAGATGAGCGCGAAGATCTCGAGCTTGGCTTTGGTGGTCAGCGTGTTTGCGGCCAGCGCTTTATCGAGCGGCTCGCCCGCCAGGTATTCCATGGCGATGTAGGGCGCGCCATTGTCCTCGCCGAGGTCGTAGATCACCACGATGTTGGGATGTTGCAGGTTGCCGGCGGCGCGCGCCTCACGCAGGAAGCGCTCGCGCAACTCGCCTTGCTGGGCAAGAGCAGCGCCCATCACCTTGAGTGCGACGTGGCGTCCGATAGCAGCGTCGCGGGCGCGGTAGACCACGCCCATCCCGCCATGGCCGATGACTTCCAGGACCTCGTATTTCCCAATGGTCTGCAAAGGGTATGTGCGCGAGTGTAGCTTGCAAATACGCCGCGCGCAACGTCTCGCGACCGCCGTCGCGTGACGCCCAACGGTGGACACGCCCCGCATCCACGGTCTATCTTGTTCGGCCATGAACCGGCGAGAGCTTCTTTATGGCGCAGCGATGAGCGGGGTGGCGATGGCGCTGCCGCGCGCGGCCTTCACCCAGCAGGACGACCTGGCTCCGATCACGAGCGAGATCCAGAAGCGGCACGACGAGACCGTGCAGCGGCTGCAGCAGTGGATCCGGCAGCCTTCGATCGCGGCGGAGAACCGCGGCATGAACGAAGGTTGCGCCCTGACCATGCAGATGCTAAAGGATGCCGGCTTCCAGTCCGTTACCAAGCTTCCTACCGATGGAGAGCCAGGGATCTTCGCCACGCTCGACGCCGGCGCGCCCCGCACGCTCGGCCTCTACTTCATGTACGACGTGAAGCAGGTCGATCCGGCCGAGTGGTCGTCACCGCCGTGGGATGCGGCCCTGGTCGACAAGCCGGGCTTCGGCAAAGTGGTTATGGGCCGCGGCGCGGTGAACCAGAAAGGCCCGGAGGCGGCCTTCATCGCGGCGCTCCACGCCATCCGCGGCGCCGGACGCAAGCTGCCGGTGAACCTCGTGCTCGTCGCGGAAGGTGAAGAAGAGATCGGCTCGCCCCACTTTCCGCAAGTGGTGCGCCGGCCCGAAGTGCTGGCCGCGCTCAAGCATGTGGAAGGCATCTTCATGCCCAGCGCGTCGCAAGCTCCCGACGGCAGCGTCACGCTGACCTTGGGCGCGAAGGGCGTGATCGAGTGCGAGCTCACCTCGAGCGGCGAGCTGTGGGGACGCGGTCCGGCGAAAGACATCCACTCCAGCCTGAAGGCGCGCGTCGACAGCCCGGCGTGGCACCTGGTGAAAGCGCTCTCGACCTTGGTCTCCGAAGACGGCAACGACCCGGCCATCGCTGGATTTGCCGATAAAGCCCGGCCGCTCAGCGCCGCGGAGAAGCAGATGATCGCCGTCGCCGCCAAGCGGATGAATGAAGAGGTCGCGAAGAAATCCCTGGGCGTGAAGCATTGGATCCACGACGTGAGTTTCCAGGAATCGCTGGAGATGCTGATGTCGCGTCCCACCGTGAACATCGAGGGATTGGTCGGCGGCTACACCGGCCCCGGCGGCAAGACCATCCTGCCGCACCAAGCGGTCGCCAAGCTGGATTTGCGTCTGGTTCCCGACATGAAGGCGAGCGAGGCGCTCGCCGCGCTCAAGGCGCACCTGGTCAAGCATGGTTATGGCGACATCAACGTGAACATGACCGGCGGCTACGACCCAAATTCCACTCCTGCCGACGCGAAGATCATCAAGGTGCAGGAGCGGGTATACAAACGCGCGGGCATCGACCCTATCCTGCTGCCGCGTAACGCCGGCTCGTGGCCGGGATACGTCTTTACCGGAGAGCCGTTGCACCTCGGTGCCGGACACTTCGGATTGGGCCACGGCTCCGGCGCGCACGCGCCCGACGAGTACTACGTCATCGAATCGTCGAATCCGAAGGTGCAGGGCATCGACGGTGCGGTACGTTCGTATGTTGAATTCCTCTACGAGCTGGCGGCTTGAGCTACGGCGCGGTTGTCGAAGGTGGAGACGGCCTTCTGGCCGTCTCCAAAACAAGCAGCCTGAGAGATCCTCTCCGGCTGCGGCAATGCCTCTGCGTGGTTTCAATAAAGCCGGAAGCTCACCTCGATGTTCACCTGCACGGGCACCGCCCTGCCATCTTTTAACGCGGGCTCGAACTTCCATGTGCGGACGGCCTCGACCGCTTTCTCATCGAGACCCATGCCGAGCGAGCGGACGACCTTCACGTCGCGCGGCCGGCCATCCGGCCCCACGATCAACCACAGCACGACGGAGCCCTGATACTTCGCCTTGCGCGCTTCTTCGGAGTAATCCGGATCAGGCGCGTAGATGGCGCGCGGCGCGCTTACTCCTCCACCTACGCGGTATGCGCCACCGCCGATGCCACCTCCCCATCCAGGGCCAACGCCGGGGCCGCGGCCGCTACCCACGCCGCCGCCATCGCCACTGCCGATGCCACCGCCCGAGCCGGTGCCATTCGATGGCGGTCGGTCGAGGCGCGCCAGCGGATCACCGAGCGCGGCCAGGTTAGGCTGCGGCACGTTGATGTTCGGCATAACGACTGTCGGCTCTACCGCGAGCGCCGGATTCGGATTGCGGATGACCGCGCTCGGCGGTGTCACTTGGCTCAGCGAAGCCTTCGGCAGGCGTCCGGCAGAAGCATCGAGCTTGTCGCGGTCGCCGCCTCCACCGCCGCCACCAGCTTTCCCATCACTGATCGGCAGGTTGTACTCACTCAGCTCCGGGCTCACGAGCGCAGTCACATTCTGATGTTTCGTGCTGCTGACCTTCGCGACGAACATGGTGGAGCCGAGCACCAGCGCAATCATCGCGGCATGCACCGCCATGGAGAGCGCAAAGTTTCTTTGTCGCACGGGATAGGTTGCGGGACCGGCGCCGAACAGCGTCGGCAGCGCTTGTTCCGGTGCGATTTGCGCCGCAGGCCGACGAACAATCGGGGGCAGCTTGGGACGCAGTGGCAGGCCGAGCGCGTAGCGCAGGTCATTCTCGAGTGCGGCATGGAATTCCGGACGAGGCAGGCTGCGCAGCTCGGCGGCGAGCTCGAGCAGTCCGCTCGCCTCGGCATCGAGCGTGGGCAGTGCTGTCTCCGGCTCGGCGAGCATGAGCGTGATGGCGTTATCGAGTTGGTCGTAGGTGGTGGGGCTAGTCATGGTGTCCTCTGTCGGGTCCGTTCGGGGACCGCTGGATTCGCGTCCGCAGAGACTGGAGAGCGCGGAACTGCAACTGCTTCACCGCGCCTTCCGTCCGCCCGAGCTCCCGCGCGATCTCGCTGATCGAGCGCTGCTCCACGAAGCGCCGGATCACGACGGTGCGCTGATCTTCTGCGAGCGTCTCTACGAGCTGGCCAAGCAGTACGCGCCGCTCGATAGCCTCGCCGCCGCCGCCCGCCGCTTCCAGTCCGTCTTGTTCTTCCGGCGGAAGCGGATACTCGCGCGCCGCCTGATGATGGCGGTCGGCGATGGCGTTGGCGGCGATGCGCACCAGCCAGGCCGCGAAGGGTACGCCGCGCCATTCGTACTTCCCCAGGTTCTTCAGCGCCTGGTGAAAGACTTCGGCGGTCAGGTCTTCGGCTTCCTCGCGGTTCCGCACGCGGTACGCGATGTATGCGTAGACGCGGTGGAAGTTGTTCTCGTAGAGCGCGGCAAAGCGGTCTGGGTCCCGCTGTGCCGCCTCGATCAGCAGCCGTTCATCCGATGTCGTAGCTAGAGCCCTCAAGCGTTTTCTCCGCGGGACGCCGTTCTGACTAGGTAAACGGAGCGGGGGCCCAAAAGGTCACGCAGCTACTTAGATGTTCGCGGAAGAAAAGCTGGGCGGCGAAAAATGAGGTCAGGATCAGCGGATCTCGATCATGTAGGACTTGGCAAAGCCGATCGAGTCGGCGGGGAAGTGTTCGCAAGCGGAGGCGCCCAGACGGCAGATGCCGAAGGTCAGGCGCGCCGTCGCGAGGTCGGCGCTGAGTTCGTGCTTGGGGATCACGAAGGCGACGGTCTTGCGCCCGTCGGTCGCGGGCGTCACCGTCACGCTGCCCACCGACGGCGCGCCACCACAACCGCCCACCCCGCCACCGCGAATGAAATAGACAGGGCAGAATGTGCCCTCAGCGTCGAGCCCGTAGGAGCGGTCGACGCGCGCGTCCACGTGGCCGTTCTGGTTGTAGTCCACATCGAGGACCGGGGATTCCTCGGCCGCAACCTCGAACTCGAAGTGGACGAAATCCGCCGCCGGCCAGAAGTAAAGCGTCGAGGTGGGCGAGAGCTGCACCTGCTGCGTGCTCGCCGGCCGCGCACTGGCTTCCGGCGTGGGCGTGGGAGCAGGCGTGGGCGGCGTCTCGGGCTGCGGCTCGTGCTGGATGGCCGCCGTCCCGCGCGCTGTGCTCAGGTTCTCGAAATCGCTTTTGTGGCTGCGCCAGTAAAGCAGCGCGGCAAAGCCGGCGGCGATGACCAGCGCCAACGCCAGCACGCCGCCGAATCCCGGTCCGCTCTTCCTTCTCGCCTGCCTTTTTGGCATCGCCCGCAGAGTCTAGTGGTTGTCGCGGCTGAGTCCAAGCGGAGAATCAGCGTGGACAACGCTCCCCGAGAGTTCACGCGCGCCTACCAGACCTCGCAGCGCTTTTCCGGCGGACGCACCATCGTTGTCCCCACCTTGCACGAGAACGCTTTCGCGAACACCGGCATGTTCGAGAGCGGGCCGATGACGCGGAACTTCGCGACCGGATGCGGGTCGCCCTGGATCATCGTCCGCTGGGTCTCGGGACGGGTCTCGTCGCCGCGGAACTGTCCCCAGGCGATGAAGAATTGCTGGTCGGGAGTGAAGCCGCCGACCGTGGGCGCCGGCGTCTTCTGCTGCGCTTTCTGGAAGGCGAGGTAAGCGATCTTGGCGCCGGCCAGGTCGCCGATGGATTCGCCCAGCACGAGCTTGCCGTTGTGGTGGATGTTGGGCTCGATGAAGTAGCCCTCGAACTGGTTGACCACGCAGGCTGTCTTGCTCTGGAATTTCTTCAGATCGTCGGCGGTCCACCAGTTGTTGAGCCGGCCCTGCGCGTCAAACTGCGCGCCCTGATCGTCAAAGCCGTGCGAGATCTCGTGGCCGATGACCACGCCGATAGCGCCGTAGTTCACTACGTCAAGGTTCTCCACGCTGAACGCGGGCGGCAGCAGGATGCCGGCCGGGAACACGATCTCGTTGAGTGACGGATTGTAATAAGCGTTCGAGGTTGGCGGCGTCATGCCCCACAGTCCGCGGTCGGTCGGCTTGCCGATAAGGTTGCGGTTGAAAGCGACGTTACCTTCGTTGCCCGCCATCACGTCAGCGAAGTAATCGGTGCGCGAGATCGGGATCTGGCTGTAGTCGCGCCACTTGTCCGGATACCCCACCTTCGGATTGAAGGTCGAGAGTTTCTCCAGCGCTTTTTTCTTGGTCTCCGCGCCCATCCAGTCGAGGCCTTCGATGATGTCGTGCATCGCCAGCAGCTCGTTGTGGACGAGTTCCTGCATCCGCGCCTTGGCTTCCGGCGGGAAATATTTCTCCACGTACTTCTTGCCCAGCGCCTCGCCCAGAAGATTGTCCGCCTGTTCTACACAGCGCTTCCAGCGCGGCTTCATCTCTTTCGCTCCCTCCAGATGCGCCTGGTAGAACTGGAAGTTCGCCTCGACGAAGGGCTGCGAGAGCGCGGGCGCCGCCGCATTCAGCAACTGCCACTTGAGATACGTCTTCCAGTCGGCGAGCGAGGTGCTTGCCAGTTCCTTGTCGACCACGGCCATGAACTTGGGCTGCTGCACGTTGAGGTCGGCGTTGGGTAGCCCGGCCTGCTTGAAGTAGGCGCTCCAGTCGAAGTGCGGCGTCATCTTTTCCAGGTCAGCGAACTTCGTCTTGTGGTCGGTGGCCTGCGGATCGCGCAGCGCCACGTTGTCGAGCGAGGCGTCGGCGAGGCGCGTCTCCATCGCCATCACGGTGCCGGCGGCCTTGGCGGCGTCTGCGTCACTCGCTCCGGTGAGCTTGAAGATGGTGGTGACGTACTCCTTGTACTTCGCGCGCGTCTTTTGAAAGCGGTCTTCACTTTTGAAGTAATAATCGCGGTCGGGCATGCCGAGTCCGGCGGCGTAGAGGTCGGCGATGGTCTGCGTGGGCTCGTGATTGTCTGGGCCGCCGAACATGCCGAAGGGCACGCTCACGCCCACGTCGTGTAGCTTGCGGATCATCTTCTGCACGTCGGCGGTGGACTTCATCGCGTCGACCTGCTTCAGCCACGACTGGATAGGTTTCGTGCCCAAGCCATTGACGGTGGCCTCGTCCATGCATGCGCCGTAGAAGTCGCTGATGAGCTGCTCGATCGACCCGCGCGGCCAGTCCTTCTTTTGCGAGACGTCGTCAAGGATGACCTTCAACGCTTCCTTATTCTGTTCGCCCGCCTGCCAGCGCCGGCTCCAGCGCGGCATCGACGGCGGGATGGGGTTCTGTGCGCGCCACGTCCCGTTAGCGTAGTCGAAGAAGTTGTCGCACGGGTCGGCGGACTTGTTCATGTCCTCGGGCACGATGGACTTCGTTCCGGCGGTTTGGGCGGCGGCAGGAAGGATCAGGAAACTCAGCAGCAGGGTCGCGGGAAGAACGACGCGCAGAAGACGCATTGTCAGCTCCAGTCGGTGCAACAAGATTGATACAGATTCAGGGCCGTGGGGTCAATCCGCCAGGGCGGCCGGCGCGCAGCCGCTCAAAGCCTGGCCGGTCACGACCTCGCAGGTCATGGTTAGGACGGGCCAGCGGCAGGCTGGTTAGCCGGAAACTCCGCCCGCCGATTTTGAGCCCGCGGACCGCGAGCGGCTGTGGAACCAGAAGTACAGTGGGATGCCGGCCAGCATGATGCCGAGTCCCGCGGCCGAAGGCTTGGGCTCGCGCACCACCGAGCTCACCAGCATGGCGAGCGAAGCCAGGATAAAGAGCGCGGGCGCTACGGGGTATCCCCAGCGCGGAACGCTTTCATCATGCGGGCGCGAGCGCAACACGAAGAGGGCCGCGGTGGCGACGGCGGAAAAAAGCACCACGGCAAAGCCGGTGTAGATGAGCAACTGCTCGAACGTTCCGGTGAGCACCAGCAGCGCGCTCCACAACGCTTGCGCGGCGATGGATGCAGCCGGCGTGTGGAAGCGCGGATGCACGCGGCCGGCGGCGGGGAAGAACAGCCCGTCGCGCGCCATGGCAAAGTAGACGCGTGGTCCGGCGACCACCATCGCGCTGATGCCACCGGCGAGCGCGATCATGATGACGGGCACGAGCGCATTCGCGCCGCGCGGTCCGAACAGCGCCTCCGCAGCGATGTCTCCCGCACTCGGCTTGCCCGCCATCTCCGCCATGGGGACGGCGTAGAGATAGAGCGCGTTGAGCGCGAGATAGAGCACGATGACCACGATGGTTCCGCCGGCCAGCGCGCGCGGCACGTTGCGCGCCGGCTCGCGGACTTCCTCCGCCACGTAGGCGGCGGCGTTCCATCCGCTATAGGTGAACATCACCGGGATGAGGGCGACCAGCCACGCGCTGGGATGCACTGACCCCGCCGCTTCGTGGAAGTGCGTGGCCGAGCCGCGTCCGAAGGCGAAGCCGCACACGATCAGCACCAGCAGCGCGAAAATATTTATTCCGGCCAGCGTGTTCTGCACCACGCGACCGGGACCGAGGCCGCGGATGTGTACCAGCGACAGCACGACGATGAGTCCGATGGCCACCAGCGCACGCGGCGAGCATTCCAGATGCCCTATCCCTAAGGGCACGGAAAAGAATGCGCGGTCGCTGGCGGCGCCCGGAGCGTAGCGGCTGAGATACGAGGCGAAGCCCACCGCGCCGGCCGCGATGGCGCCGGAAAAGCCCGCGACGAACGACATCCATCCCGTCAGGAAGCCGGCAAGCGGGCCAAAGGCCGCGCGCAGGTAAACATATTCGCCGCCCGCGTGCGGACGCAGCGCGGCCAGCTGCGCGTAAGAAATAGCTCCGGCAAAGGCCAGCAGTCCGCCCACCAGCCACGCGGCGAGCATGGGGCCGGGCGCGGGAGCGAGCAGCGCGATGATGCCCGGCGTGGTGAAGATGCCGACGCCGATCACGTTCGAGATGACGAGCGCAGATGCGTCCACCGGGCCCAGCACGCGTCGCAACCCTCCCTGCGGAGATGCGGTGGGCGGCGGCGGGGCGGCGGACACCCGCATACTATACTTGTTCCCGTTCCGCTTCCTGAGCACTGCCAACGACGAACGACCAACACCAACGATGACCCTGCTGCGCTCCGCTCTCCGCACCGCACCCTTGCTGCTGCTCGCCACGCTTGCCTTCGCTGCGCCGCCGGCGTCGCGTCCGCGCGCCCAGGTCAGCCCCAAGCTCATCCCCATGTTCATCCCGTGGGAAGAAGCCGCGCCCATCGTCGCCGCCGCTCCTGCCGCAACCCTGCCGCAAGACCTTGCCGGCAAGAAACCGCAGCACCTCATGGACCTGTGGCCAGACTGGGTCCGGGCGCAGGATAAGCAAGTCCGCGACCGGCTGGCCAAGGGTGACGAAGATTCCCTGGTCAACCTGCTGCTTTTCGGCAACAGCTATACGCGGCAGCCGCGCCTCTCGGCGGAGTTCTTCGAGAAGTTGCGTGCCGAGGGTGATGCGAAACAGGCGCAAGCGCGCCTCGAGCAGGTGATCGGTTACCGCACCCACGACCTGGTGCTGGCCATGGCTGCACCGCAAGGCAACGAACGCGTCGACTTCATGCGTCGGCTCATCGTTGCCCAGGGGATGAGTTTCGCCACGCCCCAGGAAAAGGAGAAGGTCGCAGCATATCTGCTGCATAGCTTCGACCGCGCGCGCACCGAGTTCAGCGGATACATGGAGGAAGTGCGCAAAGCGCGCGAGACGGGCGATAGAGATCAGGAGCTGGCGGTGCGCGCGCGGCTATTCGCCACGCGCGGCGTCTCCCTCGATACCTCGTGGCTGCCCAACCTGGCCATTGAAGACGCGCTACGCGAGCTGATGGCGAAGGGTGTGCTCGCCCAGGGCAGCGCGCAGCGGCTGGCGGTGATCGGCCCAGGGCTAGATTTCGTCGACAAACGCGAGGGATACGATTTCTATCCCTTGCAGAGCTTCCAGCCCTTCGCCCTGATGGATTCCGCACTGCGTCTCGGGCTCGCCGACCGCAAGCAGGTGCGCGTGACTTCGCTCGACATCAGCGAGCGCGTGAACACTCACCTGGCGCGCATGCGGCAGCGCGCGCAAGCCGGCACGCCTTACGTGATCCAGTTGCTGCGCGAAGCCAACGTCCCTTGGACGCCCGAAGCCACCAGGTATTGGGACACCTTCGCCGACCAGATCGCCAAACCCGCCTCCGCGGTCGAGCCGCCGCCCGCGGCGCGCAAGTTGAAGGTGCGCGCCGTGCGCGTGCCGGTGGACCTGGTGCTGCGCATCGACGCGGCCGACCTCAACGTGGTCTACCAGCGGCTCGCGCTGCCCGCGGCCGAGCGCTTCGACGTGATCATCGGGACCAACATCTTCGTCTACTACGGACCCTTCGAGCAGAGTCTGGCGCTGGCCAATGCGGCGCAGATGTTGCGTCCCGGTGGCGTCCTGCTCTCGAACAATCTATTACCGGATGCGGCCGGCACTGGCATGGAGTCGCTCGAGTACGTGACCACGGTCTACTCCGACCGTCCCGAGGACGGTGACCAGATCTTCATCTACCGCAAGCGGCTGCAGTAGAGCGCGCCCGCGGGCGCAAAGCTGCGTAGCCGGTCGTATTTAAGATGGCGAACCATGAGCGCAGTATCCACGCCGTTATATGGCAACGCCGTCGCGGCATGGCAGAATCGGAGACTGCAAGCACCCCGATGCAAGGAGATGGCAGTGGCCGGCAAGAAAGAGTCAGTAGAGATCCAGGGCAAGACGCTGCAGCTTTCGAATCTCGACAAGGTGCTGTATCCGGCCGTGGGGTTCACTAAAGCGCAGGTGATCGACTACTACGTGCGCATCGCGCCCGCGGTATTGCCGCATCTACAAGACCGTCCGCTCACGCTGAAGCGTTATCCCGAGGGCGTGGACGGCTTCCACTTCTACGAGAAGAACGCTCCCAAACATCGGCCCGAGTGGGTGCAGACCGCCAGGATCTGGAGCGCCGGCAACAATCGCTGGATCGATTACGTGCTCTGCAATGACCTTCCCACGCTGGTGTGGGCGGCGAACCTTGCTGACCTCGAGCTGCACACTTCGCTGTCGAGGTTTCCGGAGATGCAGCGGCCTACCACCATCGCCTTCGATCTCGATCCCGGTCCGCCCGCAAGTATCGTCCAGTGCTGCGAGGTCGCGCTCTGGGTACGCGGCATCTTCGAGCGCTTTGGCATGCAGGCGTTCGCGAAGACCTCCGGCTCGAAGGGGATGCAGGTGTACGTCCCGCTGAACACCGCGGTGACCTACGAGCAGACCAAGCCGTTCGCGCACGCGATCGCGCGCTTGATGGAGGCGGCGCATCCGGAGAAGGTCGTCAGCGAGATGAAGAAGTCGCTGCGCGCCAACAAGATCTTCGTGGACTGGAGCCAGAACGACGACTACAAGACCACCGTCAACGTCTATTCGCTGCGTGCGAAAGAGCGGCCCACCGTCTCCACCCCCATCGCCTGGGACGAGGTCGAGAAATGCCTGAAGAAGAAAGACGCCGCGATGCTCGTCTTCACCTCCGGCCAAACGCTGAAGCGGGTCGAGAGACTCGGCGACCTCTTCGAGCCGGTGCTGAAGTTGAAGCAAAAACTGCCGTCGCTGGAGAAGCTGGAAGCGCTGCGGCAGGAGTTGGCCGGGGATGAGGCGGGCGGGGTTCCTAAAGGAACGACGCGTGAAGTCCGCGATCGCAAGCCGTCCAAGCCCACGCCGGCAGCAAAGGCGCGTGCGCGGACGGCCGGTCCGCGGCCTGGACTGCACACTAAGCGGCGCAAGGCCCGGTAGTCCGGCAGCAAGCTGCTACTATTTCCGCCGATGATTCACCCAACCCAATGATCTACGCAGGCACATCCGGCTGGGCCTATCCCTCCTGGAAGCCCGGGTTCTATCCGCCCAAGCTGGCCTCGAAGAAGTTCCTCGAGTACTACGCCACACGGCTGAACACCGTCGAGGTCAACTACACCTTCCGGCGCTGGGTCACCGAGAAGCTGGCCACCTCGTGGCTGGCCTCGACGCCCGCGCACTTCCGCTTCACCTTCAAGGCGCCGCAGGACCTCACCCACATCAAGCGCCTGCGCGATGCTGGTGACGCCACGCGCTCCTTCCTGCAATCGCTGCAGCCGTTCTGCGCGGCAGGGAAGGAGAAGATCGGCGTGGTCCTGTTCCAGCTCCCACCATTCTTGAAAGCCGACACCGGCCTGCTCGGCGAGTTTCTGCCCGTACTGCCCAAGACGATGCGCTTTGCCTTCGAGTTCCGGCACGCGTCCTGGTTCCAGGAGAAGATTTATGCGCTGCTGCGCGAGCACAACGTCGCGCTCTGCATCGCGGAGAGCGAGAAGCTCAGCGTGCCCGAGGTCGCCACCGCCGACTTCGTCTACTACCGCCTGCGCAAGGGCGAATACACCTCGGCGGAGCGGGAGAATATCCGCCAGCGCGTGACGGCGCATCTTGCCGCGAAAGACGGCGCGAAAGGCGGCGCCAAAGACGGCGACGTCTTTGTCTACTACAAGCACGAGGACGATCACGCCGGGACCATGTACGCGGAAGAGCTGCTGCTGGGAGCATCCAGCTCGTCATAGACCAGCGTCCGATAATGTTTCACAATCATGGACGTGGCGGCTGACAGCACCCAGACCATCGCGGCGTTCCTCGACTACCTGAAGATCGAGAAGGGGCTCGCGCCGCTCAGCGTCGCCGCCTACCGCCGTGACGCGCTGCAGTTTGCCGGCTTCCTGGTCAAGCGCCGCAGGAATCTCATGACCGCGAAGCGCGACGATGTTCGCGCCTTCCTGGACCAACTCTATTCGCACGCTCTCGACGGACGTTCCATCGCGCGCAAGCTCTCCGCGCTGCGCCATCTCTACAAATATCTTTTGCTCGACCGCATGATCGACCACGATCCCACGCTCAACCTCGATTCTCCCAAGCAGTGGAAGGTGCTGCCGAAATCGCTGGCCCGCGATGAGGTCGAGCGCATGCTGGATTCTCCCGGCGCGCGAGCGCAAACGAGACTCAGCCCCGCATACGCTCTGCGCGACCACGCGATGCTGGAAGTCTTCTACGGCGGCGCGCTGCGCGTCTCCGAAGTCACCAGCGTGAGACTCGAAGACGCGAAGCTTGACCTCGGGTACCTGCTCGTCCGCGGCAAAGGCGACAAGGAGCGCATCGTGCCGCTGGGGAAGGCGGCGGTCGAGGCGCTGGCGGAATACTTGAAGGAAGGGCGTCCGAAACTAGCAGGCGACGCTCGCTCGGCCTTTGTCTTCATCGCGCGCGGCGGACGGCCACTCACGCGCCAGCTCGTTTGGAAGATGGTCGGCGCGGCGGGCGCCTCGGCGGGACGCCACACCTCGCCCCACATGCTGCGCCATTCCGCCGCCACGCACATGGTGGAAGGCGGCGCCGATCTCAGGACGGTGCAGACCATCCTCGGCCACGCCGACATCTCCACCACGCAGATCTACACCCATCTCGCGCTCGACCGCTTGAAGAACGTCTACAAGCAGCACCATCCGCGCGCCAAGGCGCGCAAGGTGGTCGTGTAATGAAGGGCGCGGAATGAAGAAACTCGAAAAGCAGATCACCTCATTCCTGCGGACCATGCGCGCCGAGCGCCATGCTTCGCCGCACACGCTGCGCGCATACGCCAGCGACCTCTCGCGTTTCGCCGCCTTCATCGGCGAGACCGATGCCGCGAACATCGACCACCTCGCCATCCGCCGCTTCCTCTCGCACCTCTACGACCAGAACCTTTCGAAGACTTCGGTGGCGCGCACGCTGGCGGCGCTGCGCTCGTTCTATCGCTGGCTGGCCCGCGAAGGCGAGGTGGAACAGAATCCAGCCGCGCTCGTCGCCACGCCACGGCTGCCGAAGAGACTGCCGCGCGTTCCCACCATCGAAGAGATGAACGGGATCCTGGACGCGCCCATGCCCGAGCACGCCACTTTCCCGGAGCGCGACCGCTTGATCTTCGAGCTGCTCTACGGATGCGGCATCCGCAACTCGGAGCTGGTCGGGATCCAACTCGACGACATCCGCGCCTCGAACGAAGCCATCCTCATCCGTGGAAAAGGGAAGAAGGAGCGCTACGTGCCCTTCGGCGAGAGCGCGCGCGACGCTCTGGCGGCGTATAGGCCGGCGCGGCAGCAGGCGCTGAGCAAAGACAAGAAGAAGACAGCCACCACCCGCGCGCTGCTGTTGAACCAGCGGGGCGGGCCGCTGACCTCGCGTTCGGTCGGGCGCATCGTCAAGGCCATCGCGGTCGCGAAGGGCCTGCCGCCAGACGTGCATCCGCACACCCTGCGCCACGCCTTCGGCACGCACATGCTGGAAGAGGGTGCCGACTTGCGCGCCATCCAGGAGCTGCTCGGCCACGAGCGGCTCTCGACCACGCAACGCTACACCCAGCTCTCGATGAAGCACGTGATGGCGGTCTACGACAAGAGCCATCCGCGGGCGAAGTAAGCCCCCACGAGAAAACTGCCATGGCTGAGATCAAAAGGATCGACCTCAACAGCGCCGGCGTTCGCGAGCTCACCCAGCTGCTCAGCCGCGCTTATCCCGGTGCAGCTCCGCGTGCATCGGCTCCCACATCTCCACCACGCGGCGTTTCAGCTCGGCGGTGAGCTGCGCATAGGTCTGTTCGGGATTCGCTCCCGCCGAAGCCGGCGGCGCGATAGGATCGCCGATGGCGATGCGCATCCGCGAGAAGCGCTGGAACCAGTTCTTGCCGCGCGGCCAGGCTTCGAAGAATCCATCCATCGCTATGGGATAGATGGGCACTTGCAAGTGCGTCGCCAGGATGGCCGCGCCTTTCTTGAACGCGCGCGGTGTGCCGTCGATCGAGCGCTCACCCTCGGGATAGAGCACGAGCACGCGCCCGTGGCGCAGGCCGTAAGCGCCGGCGCGCATCGCCGGCACCAGGTTCGCGTCCGGATCCACCGGGATGAGCTTGATGGTCCGCGCCAGCCAGCGGCCAAAGCCGGAGCCGAAGATCTCGCTCGTCCCGACATAGAACAATTGTTTGTAGAGCTGCCACGGGAAGAAAGCGACGAGCACCGGCGCGTCTATAAAACTCTGGTGGTTGGGCGAGATGATGTACGGCCCTTTTACCGGCAGCTTTTCCAGGCCAGTGATCTTCAGGTCGAAGAAATCGCGGGTGAAGAGGTTGGCGAAGCGCTCAGCGATAAACCAGAAGAGCGTGTAGAGGAATTGCGGACGCGTGATGGCGCGGACGGCCTCGTCTTCGCTCCCTTCGGTCTCCGCCCCATCGGTTGGCGCGAGGATGTGCTCCCATCCCGCGGCCTGGCGCCTGCTTCCGGCCTCCGGCGCGCCCTTGCCCGAGTGTTCGAGCACCGCATCCACCAGCTCGCGCACGGTGTAGAGCTCGGAGACGCGCGCCTCCGGGATGTTGGCGTTGAACACGTGCTCGAGCGCGACCATCAGCTCCACGCGCTCCATGGAATCGAGTCCGAGATCGAGTTCGAGATTGGCGGCGGGCGCTACTTGCGCGGCGTGTTCACGCGCGGCCTCGCGGATGAGCGCTATAGCTTGCCCGATCTGTGGGCCGGCCATCCACACCGCGTCTGCTTCCGAGAATGACGGCGCGGCCGCTTCCTCCGCGCGCGCGGCTTCCGATTGGCCGCCCTCCACGCGCCGCAGGATCTCAAAGCGCTTCAGCTTGCGCGTGGTCGTCCGCGGCAACTCTTCTTTCCAAATCTCGTAGCTCAAGATTCGCTTCGTCGGGGTGACCTTGGTGGAGAGCGTTTCGATATCGAAGCGGATGACCTCGTTGATGTTGACGATGCGCTTCTCGCGCAGCACCTCGAAGTCGGGCACCACGACCGCGTGCAGGCGCTCCTCCAGGCGGCCGCCCGCCTTGCTCACCAGCCCGACCACGCACATCTCCTTGATCCACGGCGATTGCAGGTAGTGCTGCTCGACCTCTTCCGGATAAATGTTTTTCCCTGAGCTGAGGACGATGATCTCTTTTGCGCGGCCGGTGATGAACAGATTGCCGCCTTCGTCGAAGTAGCCAAGGTCGCCGGTGAGGAACCAGCCATCGCGGAAGGCGGCCGCGTTGGCGTCTGGCCGGTTGTAATAACCCTTCATCACGATGCGTCCGCGCAGCGCGACCTCGCCCGAGGGATGACCGTCCGGCATACCATCTCCGTCGGCCGGCGCTTGCGTCTGCGCCTGCGTTTGCGCTTGCGTCTGCGCCTGCGTTTTAACGACGCGCGCTTCCACGCCGGTCAGCGGCGTCCCCACCGAGCCGAGCACGTTGTGGTTGGGCGGCGTGGCGAAGGCGCCGCCCGAGACTTCGGTGAGTCCGTAGGCCTGCAGGATGTCGAAGCCGAGCGCGTGCAGGTCACGCGCGACGTCGAGATCGAAGCGCGAGCCGCCCGTCACCAGGTAGCGCATGTTCGAGCCCAGCGCCTGGTGCGCGCGCTGGAAGAGCAGCTTGCCGAGGTTGATGCGGAGCTTGCGCAACCCACCTGAAACGGCGAGAAGTCCGCGGAAGGCATGGCGCGCGAGCAGGCCACGCGCCGCCGCTTCCTTCATGATGCGCTCGTGGATGAGGTAGAAGAATTGCGGGACGCAGCAGAAGAGTGTGATGCCGCGCTCGCGCAGTCCGCGCAGCAGCTCGGTAGTGTTCAGCGATTCCAGGTAGACGACGCGCGCGCCGTGGGCGAAGGGCAGCAGCAGGTTGGCCATCTGCGCCAGCGCGTGGAACAGGGGAAGCACGCCGAGGATAGCGTCGGTGGGTCCGATGGTCACGAAGCCGGCCACAGCCTCGACTTCCGCCAGCAGGTTGTCGTGTGTGAGCACCACGCCTTTCGGGTCGCTGGTCGTCCCGGACGTGTAAAGCATTACCGCCGCCTCATCGAGACTTTGCGGTGCGACCGCGCGGAAGTCACCAGGACCGCCGGCAAAGATCTTCTCGACGGAATCAACGCCGGCCGCATCCACGCCGGCTGCGGCGCCTTCGAGCAGGACGAAGCGGATATTTATCCCCATCCCTTCAGCCGCTTCGCGCGCGTAAGGAAGATAACGTTCGTCGACGAACAGGATTGACGCCCCGCTGTCCTGCAGCAGCGTGGCGATCTGCTTGGGCTTGAAGGCGGTGTCGAGCGGGACGGCGACGCATCCGGCGGCGATGGTCCCCACGTAAGCCGCGACCCAGCGCGCGCTGTTGTTGCCCAGGAAGGCGCAGCGAGCGCCGCGCGGCAGGCCGGCTGCGGTGAGCCAGCGTCCGACCGATTCCGCCATGTGGCGTAATTCGGCGTAGGTGTAGCGCTCGAGTGATTGCTCGCGCTGCACCTCGACTGCGACATTCTGCGGCCACTGGTCCGCCGATCCGGAGAAGCAGCCGTAAAACCCCTGCAACTGGCTGGGAGGCAAGCTCGAAATATAGCGGAAGCAGGGCTCGATTCAAACCGCTGTGCGCGCCACCCGAAAAGCGGAGGCAACATCGTATCCAACGACACGAGAGGCGCCCGCGCGGCGGACGCCTCTCGTCGTTCGGGCGACAAAATCCGCTCTTCCTCCACGATGCTTACTTCACGATCAGCCCACAGGCGATGCGGTCGCCGGCGTTGCCGGCCGGGTCGGTCTTCATGTCGTCGGCTTTGGCGTGGATGACCAGCGTGGTGCCGCCGTTGGCGAAGACGGAGTTCGGTTTGCCCTCGTCGAGCGTGACCTGCTTGTTCTCCACTTCGCCATGCACCGTGCCGCGCTTGCTGGCGGTGATGTTCTTCATGTCGCCGTTGTGCGACCCGTCGGGACTCTCCAGGCCATGTTTCTTGCCGTTGGGATTGAAGTGCGGTCCGGCCGACTTGAAGTCGGGTGCGTCACACTTCGCATTCTGATGGATGTGGATGGCGTGTTCGCCGGGCGGCAGGTTCTTCAGGTTCAGCTTGATCTCGACTTCATCCTTTTCCTGCTTGAGCGTGGCCGTGCCCACGCTTTGTCCTTTGGCGTCTTTCAGTTCGACGACCTTCTTCATGCCTTTGGCGAAGGCGGAAGTCGCCAGCAGCAGCGTGAGCGTGAGTGCGATGGGTGTGCGGATGGATGTGCGGATGGGTGTGTGGATCATGATGCGCTTCATTGGATGTCCTCCGGTGTCTACGAATAGGCGCAGCGATCTACGAAGCAACGATTATAGGCGGGTATTGGCGCCGCCGCCGGCCTCCACCGCGGCCCCGGGGAATGAGTCTCGCGCCAAGCGCGCGCATCCAATGTGTTAGGCTGATAAAGCTGGAAAAAGGCACGATCCTGCCCAGGAATTCCTGTTGATCAACACTCTTTTAGCCAAGGTTTTCGGCACCAAGAACGAGCGCGAGGTGAAGCGTCTGCTCCCCGCCGTGGAGCAGATCAACGTGCTCGAGCCGGAGATGCAGAAGCTCTCCGACGCCGAGCTGCGCGCGAAGACCGATAAGTTCCGCGCCCTCATCCAGGAGCGCCTTGCCGCCGTCGAGGGCAGCGAGGGGGATACGGAAAGCGTCACCCAGAAGGATGCCGACAAAGCCTCGGCCGCGGCCGACAAGGCACTCAAGCCGGCGCTCGAAGAGATCTTGCCCGAAGCTTTTGCCGTGGTGCGCGAGGCAGGGCGGCGCGTGCTCAACATGCGCCACTTCGACGTTCAGCTCATCGGCGGCATAGTGCTGCACCAGGGCAAGATCGCGGAGATGAAGACGGGCGAGGGCAAGACGCTCGTCGCCACGCTGCCTGTGTATCTCAACGCGCTCAGCGGACGTGGCGTCCATGTGGTCACCGTCAACGACTACCTGGCCAAGCGCGACGCCGAGTGGATGGGCAAGCTGTACAAGTTCCTCGGACTCTCCGTCGGCGTGATCGTGCATGAGCTCGACGACGAGCAGCGCCGCGATGCCTACGCCGCCGACGTGACCTACGGCACCAACAACGAGTTCGGTTTCGACTACCTGCGCGACAACATGAAGTTCGACCTGAAGGACTGCGTCCAGCGCGTCCACCAGTTCGCCATCGTCGACGAAGTCGATTCCATCCTCATCGACGAAGCCCGCACTCCGCTCATCATCTCGGGCGCGAGCGACGAGACCACCGACAAGTACGATCGCGTCGACAAGATCATCCCGCGGCTCGAGCCGGGCGAGGAACTCAAGGACGGCGACAACAAGCTCTACACCAAGGATTACGTCATCGACGAGAAGCATCGCACCGTCCTGGTCACCGACGAGGGTTGGGAAAAAGTCGAGAAGCTGCTCGGCATCGGTAACATCGCCGACCCGGAAAACTGGGACCTGAAACACCACGTAGAGACGGCCATCAAGGCGCACGCGCTCTACAAGCGCGACGTGGAGTACGTGGTGAAAGACGGTGAGGTGCTCATCGTCGACGAGTTCACCGGACGCCTCATGCCCGGCCGGCGCTGGTCCGACGGACTGCACCAGGCCATCGAGGCGAAAGAGAAGGTGAAGGTCGAGAACGAGAACCAGACGCTCGCCACCATCACCTTCCAGAATTATTTCCGCATGTACAAGAAACTTGCCGGCATGACCGGCACGGCGGAGACGGAAGCGCCCGAGTTCTACAAGATCTACAAGCTGGAAGTCGTCGTCATCCCCACGAACATGACGATGCGGCGCCTCGAAAACCCCGACATCGTCTATCGCACGGAAAGAGAAAAATACTTTGCCGTCTCCGACGAGATCGCGCGCATGCACGAGAGCGGGCAGCCCATCCTGGTGGGCACCACCTCGATCGAGAAATCGGAGCGCATCTCCGAGCTGCTCAAGAAGAAGGGCATCAAGCACGTCGTCCTGAACGCGAAGTACCACGAGAAGGAAGCGGAGATCGTGGCGCAAGCGGGCCGGCGCGGCATGGTGACCATCGCCACCAACATGGCCGGCCGCGGTACGGACATCCTGCTCGGCGGCAACGCCGAGTTCATGGCAAAACAAGAAGCCGTGAAGCGCGGCCTCGCGCAGCCCCGCCAGCAGGCCGTGGGACAAGTCATCAAGGGCGCGCAGCGCGCCGATTCCACCGTTTTCTATTATGCGGGCACCGAGTTCGAGATGCCCATCGCGCAATGGGACGAACTCTTCACCAAGTATCGTGGCGAGACCGACGCGGAGCACGACGAAGTGACCGGCGTCGGCGGCTTGCACATCCTTGGCACCGAGCGGCACGAGGCGCGGCGTATCGACAACCAGTTGCGCGGGCGCGCCGGACGCCAGGGCGATCCTGGCTCATCGCGCTTCTACCTCTCGCTCGAAGACGACCTGATGCGCATTTTCGCCAAGGAGTGGGTGTCGAACCTGCTGCAGCGGCTGGGGATGGAAGAGGGCATCCCCATCGAGTCGAAGCTGATCTCGCGGCGCATCGAGGCGGCGCAGAAGGCGGTCGAGGCGCAGAACTTCGAAGCCCGCAAGCACGTGCTCGAGTACGACGACGTGATGAACAAGCAGCGCCACGCCGTCTACGGACTGCGCCGGCAGCTGCTGCACGGCGTGGAGCAGAAAGAACTGCTGCTCGAGGATTACGTTGCCGGCATCCTTGGCGAGCTGATGACGAAACACGTTCCCGAGAATGCGCACCCCGACGATTGGGATATCGAAGGCCTGAAGAAAGAGGTCTTCACCCGCTTCGGTGTGGACTTCATCGCCGAAGGCGTGAAGCCGGCGGAGCTCAACCGCCAGGAGCTGGGCGACGCCATCTTCGGGAAGTTGAAAGATCGCTACGAGGCCAAGGAACGCCTCATCGGTCCCGAGGAGATGCGCTATCACGAGCGCATGTTGATGTTGAGCATCATCGATCAGCAGTGGAAAGACCACCTGCTGAACATGGACCACCTGCGCGAAGGCATCGGGCTGCGCGGCTACGCACAACACGATCCGCTGGTCGAGTACAAGCGTGAGAGCTTCCAGATGTTCGAAGCGATGATGCAGCGCTTCGAGGAAGAGACGGTGCGCTACCTCTACCTCCTGCAGATCGTGGACAACGCCACCGGGCGTCCGGTGGATGTGTCCGCGGAGCCAGCGGCCGGCGGCGGCAACGGGGCGTCACGCCGCGCGCAGACCACCATCGACGAGATCGAGGCCGAGTTCCAGCGCAAGAAAAAGCGCGAGCTCGAACAGGCGCGCATGGCCGGCGCCGGCGACCAGACGCCGGTGCAGCAGGTGAAACGCGAAGGTTCGAAGGTCGGACGCAACGATCCCTGCCCCTGCGGCTCCGGCAAGAAATTCAAGAAGTGTCATGGCGCCGCCGCGTAAAGGCGGCGTGGATCACGCGGCCATGCAGGCTCTCTCGCAGGCTATCGTGAAGGTGTAGCGCCCACTGCTGCAAAGGTCATCTGCTCGGCGGTGCTGCCGGTGCGCCGCTTCCAATCCTCGAACAGTTGCCCGTAACTCTTGGTGATGTAGTCCCGTTCGGAAATGCCAAGTTTCTCTGCCATGGCATCGATCCACTCGGGAGGGCCTTCGATCTCCGCCACGTTGCCGATGGGCGTCTCATCGAGGACGACGTGGCCCTCGCCATCGCTCCATTCACTGCGGTATTTCTCGTAGCGGAAAGTCTCGTCCAGCCCGAGCGAACGGAGAATGCTTTCGAGCGCCCCACCATCCTCGACCTCGGTCTCCGTCTCGGCGCGTGATTTGTGTTTGCCGGTCGTGCCCGGCGACTTGTGGGTGAGCGTCCACTTGTCGCCGTACTTGCGGATGCGCAGCAGTTCGCCGCGCGAACGCAGCGCTTGCCCGGGAAGGTCGTAGAGCACGTTCATCTCGTGCGTGCGCGGCGTTCGCTCGCTAAAGCCGGCAGTGCGTAGCTTCTCGCGCAGCGCCGCGAGCTCCGGCGCCAGGAACTTGATCTCGACTTCGTTGGGCATCTACTTCTCGCGTTCGACCACGAAATCGGGCATCCAGAGCAGGGCCCGCTTGATCTCGGAATCGGGAAAGCCTTCCAGGCTATCGCGCGCCGCCTGCGCATATTCGCTGGCGCGAGCGGTGGCGTAGTCCACCGAGCCGTAGCGCGTGAGGATGTCGAGCACCTGGTCAAGCGTCACGGAGCGGAACGCGCGCTCGCGCAGCACCGTCTCGATCATCGCGCGCTCACCTTTGGAGCAGCGCTCCAGCGCGTGGATCACCGCGAGCGTGACTTTGCCTTCGCGCAGATCGCTCCCCACCGGCTTGCCCAGCACGTCGGCGGTGGCGGTGAGGTCGAGCACGTCGTCCACGATCTGGAAGGCGAGGCCGACGTTGCGTCCGTAGCTGGCGAGCTTTTCTTCCTCCTCTTCCGACGCGCCGCTCACGATCGCGCCCATCCGCATGCAGACCGAAAACAGGCACGCCGTTTTGCGATAGATGAGGTCGAAGTGTTCTTCGGAAGAGATCATCTTGCCGAGCTTTTCCATCTGCAGCAGTTCGCCCTCGACCATCGCCTGGGTGAGGTCGATGAGCGCATCGAGCACGCGGAAATTGCGCTCCTGCACCGCGATCTTGAAGGACTGCATGTAGAGCCAGTCGCCGGCCAGCACGCACTTGGAATTGCCCCACTGCGTGTTGGCGCTGGCGCGGCCGCGGCGCGTCTGCGCTTCGTCGATGATGTCGTCGTGCACCAGCGTGGCGGTGTGGATGATCTCGACCACCGCGCCCAGCCGGATGACCGAACGTCCCGAATAGTTGAAAAGTTTCGAAGACAGCAACAGCAGCGCCGGACGGATGCGCTTGCCGCCGCCGCCGCGCAGGTACTCACCGATCTCAGTGATGGCGCCCACGTTCGACACGGTGTCCCGACCGAACTCGCGCTCGATCGCCGCCAGGTCGTCACGCAGCAGATCGAAGAGCTCCTTGGCGTTGGTGGCGGGCGGGTTTATGCGCGTGTCTTTCATTGCGATCAATTCGTCCGGTAGTTTGTGAACTGCATGTCGATCCCGAAATCCTTGCCCTTCACCAGCGCGATGATCTCCTGCAACGAGTCGCGGTCTTTGCCGCTCACGCGCACGGTGTCACCCTGGATCGAGGCTTGCACCTTCTTCTTCGAGTCTTTGATCGCTTTCACGATCTCGCGCGCCTTCTCTACCGGGATGCCTTGCTGCATGCTGATCTTCTGGCGCACAGTCGCTCCGAGAGCCGTCTCCACCGCGCCATAGCTCAGCGCCTTGAGTGGGACTTGCCGCTTCACCAGCTTCTGCTGGAAAACGTCGTTGACCGCCTTGAGTTTGTACTCGTCGACGGCGGTGAGGATGATCGCGTCCTTGCCTTCGAGCTTGATGTCCGCCTTCGCGTCTTTCAAGTCAAAGCGCGTATGGACTTCCTTGAGCGCGTTCTGGATCGCGTTCGCGACCTCCTGCAGGTCTACCTTGCTCACGATGTCGAATGAATTGTCGGCCATATTGTCTTCACCACGGAGACACGGAGCGCACCGAGGGAACGGCTCTTGTCTGTGGGACGAACAGTGTAAGCGATGAGGCGACGACAGAGGAAGTCGCAACTAGGGAGTAACCAGGGTCGATCCTATAGGCCGAATAAGCCGCGGAAATTGCGGCTGGTGGCCATGCCGATGTCCTCAGCGCTCACGCCACGAAGCTGCGCCAGATACCGCGCCGTCTCGACCACGAAGGCCGGCTCGTTGCGCTGGCCGCGGTGCGGCGCGGGCGCGAGGTAAGGAGAGTCAGTCTCGATCAGCATGCGGTCGAGCGGGACCTGTCGTGCGGCTTCCTGGATCTCGGCGGACTTCGGGAACGTCACCACGCCGGCGAAGGAGATCAGGAAGCCAAGGTCGAGCGCGCGCTTGGCCTGGTCAGCGTTGCCGGTGAAGCAGTGGAAAATGCCGCGGCCGCCAAGGCCCGTGGGCTGCCAGTGTTCGCGCAGCAGGCGGAAGGCGTCTTCCCACGCGGCATCGTTTTCCGTTGCCGGGCGGATGTGCAGGATGATGGGAAGCTCCGCCGCGCGCGCGATCTCCATCTGGCGGATGAAGACCTCTTGCTGCACCAGAGGCTCAGAGTGTTTATAGAAGTAGTCGAGTCCGATCTCGCCGATGGCGATGACTTGTTTCTGCTCAACCAAGCGCTCGATCTCCTGGTAGCTGGCCGTGTTCGCGAGCCTGGCATCGTGGGGATGGACCCCGGTCGAGGCGTAAATGCCGTCGTCGCGATGATGTTCAGCGAGTTTAGCGGCGCAGTCGAGCGTGCCGGGGCCAGTTCCGTTGCCGATGCATAGGATCGCTTTGACGCCGGCAGCGCGGGCGCGCGCGATGACCTCGGCGCGGTCGGAGTCGAACTTCGGGCCGTCGAGATGAGCGTGAGAATCGATGTACATGAAAAGAAAACCTACCACAGAGGCACGGAGACACCGAGAAGGTCAAAAGACATAGAAGGATAAACAACGAGGATTGGAAGATGGGAAGCCAAGACAAAGCACAAAGAAGAAAGCAGAAAAAAGAGAAAGACTCTGTGCCTCTGTGGTGGGTGTCTTACTTGAGCCGCGCCCCCACAGGGACGTCCTCGAGGAAGCCCGCCAGCACCGGCGAGCCTTCCTCGCCGGCCGACGCTGCGACGATCATCCCGTTCGACTCGAGGCCGCGCAGCTTCCGCGGTGCGAGGTTCACGACGATGATGACCTTGCGTCCGATGAGTTTTTCCGGCTCATAGGCGGCAGCGATGCCGGCTACCACCTGGCGGACCTCGGTGCCGATGTCCACTTCGAGCCGCAGCAACCGGTCCGCGCCTTTTACTTTCTCCGCGAACTTTACCTGGCCCACGCGCATCTCCACCTTCACAAAGTCGTCGATGGAGATCTTCGCATCGGTATTCGCGGCCGGGGGAACCCCCGCCGGAACACTCGCCGCCGGAGTATTCGCGCTCGCCACAGGGGTGCTCGCCGCCGGACCGACCGCAGCCTGCGTCGCCGGCTGGCCGGCCTTGGCGTCCGTGCCTGCCGGCTTGTCTTTCTTTTTACCCTGCTCACTCTCGGCGCCGGCTTCCTGGGCTGCTTCCTTCGACGCCAGATTGCGCTGCTCTTCCATCTTCTGCATCCTTTCGATCGCGCTCTTATCGGCGCGCGGGAACACGGGCTCGATCTTGCCCAGCTTGGCGCCGATCTTCAGCTCGCCCCACTTCAGCTTCGCCGGATCGAGCTTCTTGATGTCGCCCAAGCCGAGCTGCTTCCATATCTTCGTGGTCGCCTCGGGCATCACCGGATGGACGAGCACAGTGACGATGCGCAGCGCTTCCGCGGCGGTATAGAGGATGGTGCCCAGCCGCGCCCGGCTCTGCTGATCTTCCTTCTCGCCCAGCGACCAGGGCTCGTTCTCGACCAGGTACTTGTTCACGGCGGCGACGAGCGACCACGCGGTCTCGAGCGCGCGCGAGAACTGCGTGTCATCGAATTGCGCGCCGAAGGTAGAGATGACCTCGCCGGCAAGCTTCGCGATGGCATCATCGGCGTCGCCGCGAGCGGCGGTGGCCGAGGGATACGGCACCTCGTCGCGGAAATACTTGTTGATCATCGTCAACGTGCGGCTGGCGAGGTTGCCCAGATCGTTGGCCAGGTCGGCGTTGTAGCGGGTGACGAGCGCGTCGAAACTGAATGCGCCGTCCTGCCCGAAGACGATCTCGCGCATCAGGAAGTAGCGCAGCGCGTCGGCGCCGAGCACGTCGAGGATGGTCTCCGCCCGCACGATGTTGCCGCGCGTCTTCGACATCTTGCTTTCCTCGAACAGCAGCCACCCGTGCGCCACGATCGACTTGGGAAGCGGCAGCCCGGCAGCCATCAGGAACGCCGGCCAGTAAACACAGTGGAAGCGCACGATCTCTTTGCCGATCATCTGCACGTCGGCGGGCCAGTAGTGCGCGTAATTCGCCTGTTCTTTCTTGTCGCCACCATAGCCGATCGCGGTGATGTAGTTGGAGAGTGCGTCGAGCCACACGTACATCACGTGCTTGGGATCGTCGGGCACGGGGATGCCCCATTGGAAGGTCGAGCGCGAGACCGAAAGATCGCGCAGACCGGAGCGCACGAAAGACGTGACTTCGTTGCGGCGCGTCTCCGGGCGGATGAACTCCGGATGCTCGGCGTAATACTTCAGCAGCTTGTCTTCGAACTCCGACAGCTTGAAGTAGTAGTTCTCTTCGCTCACCGTCTCGGTCGGACGCCCGCATTCGGGGCAGGGCGCGCCTGGCCCGACGGAATCGACGTAGAGCTCGTCGAAGACGCAGTACTGCCCGGAGTACGTGCCCTTGTAGATGTATCCGTTCTTCTTCAGCACGCGCCACAGCTCCTGCGCGCCGTGCTGGTGGCGTTCTTCCGTGGTGCGGATGAAATCGTCGTAGCTGATGCCCATGCGGTCCCAGAGCGCGCGAAAAGCCTGCGCGACTTCGTCCGCCAGTTTCTTCGGTGTGGTGCCGCGGGCGGTGGCGGCGCGTTCGATCTTCACGCCATGCTCGTCTGTGCCGGTGAGGAACCAGGTGTCGCGGCCGAGCATGCGCTGGCGGCGTGCGATGGCGTCGCACACGATCGTGGTATACGCGTGGCCGATGTGCGGCCGCGCGTTCACGTAGTAGATCGGCGTGGTGATGTAGAACTTCTGGGGCTTATCAGTCTGGGGCTTATCAGTCATCGTCAAGGACTTCGTTCGCTGTCGTACCTCGCTGCACCTGGCGCGTGACTTGCGGCATGAGCGGCAAGAAAGTCATTTCTTTTTCTTGGAACTCTTGTCGGCGAGCGTGGCGTAGGCGCTCATCGCTTCCTGCATCACGCGCTTGAGCGGGACGCCGCTTTCCGTCGCGATGCGGCGGCAATCTTCATACTCCGGCGCGTAGTTGCTCACCGTGCCATTCAGGTTTGCCACCTTCATGCGCACCACGCCCCACGGCGTTTTCACTTCTACGCTGCGCCGCGCGAGCGTGGCGCGCTTCTCTTCGCGGTTGCGGACGCCGAGCGTCGTCGTCTCGCTGAACAGCAGCTTGGTCAGCTTGTCGGCGTCCGCCGGTTTCGCCAGGACGGTCAGCAGCATGCCGGGACGGTTCTTCTTCATCTGCACCGGCGTGGCAAACACGTCCAGCGCGCCGGCGGCGAGCGCGCGCTCCATCACGTAGCCGAAGAGCTGCGGGTTTAGGTCGTCGAGGTTCGCTTCGAGCACGGCGATGGTCTCTCCCGTGCCGCCGCCGGCGCGCACTTCGCCGGCGAACTCGCCGACGGTGATGCGCAGCACGTTGGCGTGCTTGTGAAAGTCGCGCGTGCCCGCGCCGTATCCCGTTTTCGTGATCTGCATCGCCGGCATCGGCTCGAAACGGCTGACGAGCGCGCGCACGATCGCTGCGCCGGTCGGCGTGACCAGCTCAGCTTCCAGTCCGGATGAATAGATGAGCGCGCCGGAGAGCAGTTCTACGGTCGCAGGCGCGGGAACAGGGAACGTCCCGTGCGCGCATTCTACGGTGCCGCTGCCTACGTTGAGCGGCGATGCGACCCATTCGTCCACGCCCAGCGCCTCCGCGCCAACCGCGGCGCACACGATGTCCACGATGGCATCCACCGCGCCGACCTCGTGGAAGTGGACTTCTTCGACCGGGATGTTATGCACCTTCGCCTCGGCCGCGCCCAAAACTTCGAAGATGCGTGTGGCGGTCTGCTTCGCTTTCGCGGTGAGCTTTGCCTTGGAGATGATCTGCTTGATCTCTTTTAAATGGCGGCCGTGCCCGCCGCCATGGCCGTGACCATGTTCCTGCTGCGCTTCCTTCGCGCGCCTCATGCTCTCCGGGATGGCGGCGATGCGCGGAAAGTTGTGCTTGAGCAGCCCAACCTCGTTCTCTTTTTCCTGGCGCCGAGGTCCCGGCTGCTCGTGAGTATGCTGCTCGTGACCATGGTGCTCGTGTCCCGGGTCATCCCCAAAGATGCGCTCGTGCGCGTGCTCGTGCGTGTGCCCATGCTTGTGGTCGCCGTGGTCATGCTCCACGCGCGGCTCATCCTTCTTGCCATCGACCAGCACGTCCACCTTGGTGGCGGAGATGCCGCTGCGGTCCACCTTGCTGATCTCGAGTTCCGCGCTCGAGCCCAGATGAACGGCGAGCGCGGCCACGGTCTGCTGCAACAGCTCGGGCGAGACTCCGGCATCGACCACGGCGCCAAGGAACATGTCGCCGGAGATGCCGCTGAAGCAGTCGAGATAAGCGATGCGCATAAGACGACCCAAACTTCTGACCCAAACCTCTGATGATAGGTAAGGCGGGGAGAAGCGTCAAACCGGAGTGGGGAAACGCCTCTGCTATAATCGCCTTTTTCTACAGCAACTTACGGAGATTCCTGCAGCGTGTACCGCATGCTCCAGCGCCGCCTTGCCGACCGGGTTCGCGGATTCCTGCGCACCAAGTGGGGCATTGACCAGGCCAACGTCGTCATCGAGCAGCCGCCCAAGGTCGAGCTCGGAGAATTCGCGCTGCCACTCGCGTTCGAACTGGCCAAGCAGTTGCGCCAGCCGCCGCGGAAGATCGCGGAGGAATTGGTCGCGGGCATCGGTGTGCTCTCCGGCTTCCACAGCTTCGAAGTCGCGGGCGCGGGATACATCAACGCGCACGTGAACCGCGGCGAGGTGGCGGCGGCGCTCGCGGCCGACAAGCACGAGACCGCCGAACTCAACCGCGACAAGATCCTCGTCGAGCACACCTCCATCAATCCCAACAAAGCCGCGCACATCGGACACCTGCGCAACGCCGTGCTGGGCGACACCTTCGTCCGCCTGCTGCGCGCCGACGGACGCCAGGTGGACGTCCAGAACTACATCGACAACACTGGCGTGCAGGTCGCCGACGTGGTCGTCGGCTTCGTCCACCTGGAAAAGAAGAGCAAAGACGATATCGCCAGGCTCATCGCCACCGACCTGCGCTTCGACTACACCTGCTGGGACCTCTACGCGCGCGTCTCGCAGTGGTACGTCGAGGACAAGACGCGCGACAAAGTTCGCCTCGAGGTGCTGCACGCCATCGAGCAGGGCGGCAATCCGCTAGCCGGGATCGCCGACATGATCTCCACCGACATCATGCGGCGCCACCTGCACACCATGCAGCGGCTCGACATCGTCTACGACTTCCTTCCCCGCGAGAGCGAGATACTGCGCCTCCACTTCTGGGACGCCGCTTTCCAACTGCTCAAGGAAAGTGGTGTGCTCTACTTCGAGAAGGAAGGGAAGAACGCAGGCTGCTGGGTGATGCGACGCGCGGGCGCAGGCAAAAAAACTGCTGAAGGCGCCGACGAAGCAGAAGACCAGAAAGTCATCGTGCGCTCCAACAGCACCGTCACCTACGTCGGCAAAGATATTGCCTATCACCTGTGGAAGTTCGGACTGCTGGGAAAAGACTTCGGCTATCGCCGGTTCTACGAGTATCCCGACGGCCAGTGGTGCTGGGTCTCGGCGGAGACGGGTGAGAAAGATCATCCCCACTTCGGCGGCGTGGGCGCGATCTATAACGTGATCGACGCGCGCCAGAGCGATCCGCAGAATCAAGTCCGCGAGGCCATCCGCGAGCTCGGCGACACCGAGCACGCCGAGAACTACCACCACTTTTCCTACGAGATGGTCGCGCTGACGCCGCGCTGCGCGGCCGAGATGGGCTACGACATCCTGCCGGAAGACATGAGCAAGCCCTACATCGAGGTCTCGGGACGCCGCGGCTTCGGCGTGAAGGCAGACGACCTCATCGACACGCTCATCCAGTCGGCGGCGGAGGAAGTGACGGCGCGGCACGCGCAGCTCGAGGCCCCCGAGCAGCGCGGCATCGCCGAGCAGATCGCCATCGGAGCGCTGCGCTACTTCATGCTGCGCTACACCAAGAACTCGGTGATCGCCTTCGATTTTAAAGACGCGCTCAGTTTCGAGGGCGAGACCGGTCCCTACGCGCAGTACGCCGCCGTCCGCGCCGCCAACATCTTTCGCAAGGGCGACACCACGGCGGAAGCGGTGCTCGCCGAGCGCATCAACTTCGAACAGTTCCTCCACCCGCCCGACGGCAATGAACTTTGGGAATTATGGCTGGCCGCGGCCAAGCTCTCGACCGTCGTCGAGCAATGCATCGCGACCACCGAGCCGGCCTACCTGGCGAAGTACGCCTTCCAACTGGCACAGCAGTTCAGCAACTTCTACCACCGCCACCACATCCTGAACGAGACCGATCCCGAGCGGAAGAAGTTCCTGCTGGCCACCGCGGCGGTCGTCCGCCGCGAGTTGACGCGCGCGCTCGAGATCATGGGCATCGAAGTCCCGCCGGTGATGTAGTCGTTCCAACGACATACAACTGAGGTAGAATCTGCGCGCCCCCGCCAGGCGAAGGAGCCCGTGTGTCCAGAGCTGATGTGTTTGTCCATGAGAACATCGCCCCCCTGCCGGGCCAGTTCCACGCGTTAGCAATTCGCGAGGACGTGCTTTACAGCGACGCTCGCGGCCGCCCGAAGAACACCCTTCGCAAACAGGCGGAAAAGATCCTGCCCAAGCTGGAGCCGATCCTGGGGAAACTATTACAACCGGGCGAGTCGATCTTCTACGTCGCGCGGATGAACACGCCCATCAGCGTTGCGGAGCAACTCACCGCGGGTTGGTTTCTGCATCGCAGCGTCGTGGTGGTGATGGTGTTCACCAATGAACGCGTGATCTGCCTGCCGGTGACCTATGCAGGGGCGCCGAAGGGAAGCGCGCGCGTGATCGCATACCCGGCACTGGCCGCGGCCAAGGTGGGTGGCGTGCTTTCGAAAGTGCTGGAACTGCGTTACGGCACGGGGAAGAAAGACCGCTTCTGGAGGTTGAAGCGGCGGGATGCGAAGAAGATAGCGGTGCTGCTGCGGGTTTTCACCGCACAGAACACCGGCGCCACGGTTTCCGCGGGCCTGGTCTCGTTATGCCCGGAATGTTTGCAGGCACTCACGCCCCAGGTTTATCAGTGCGCTGGTTGCGGGCTCGTCTTCAAGGACGAGCGCACTATGCGGAAGCGGGCGTTGCTCATCCCCGGTGGCGGCTACTTCTATAGCGGCGCAACCGGCATGGGAGTGCTGGCGGTGATCGCCGAGGTCTACCTTGTGGCGGAGCTGCTTTTCCTGACGTTGGCATTCTTCGGCGCGTTCGCTCTGCCTGCGGAAAAACGCTCCGAGGCGCTGATCGGCGTCGGCATCGTCATGATATTTTTCCTCGCCGCGCTGGGCTTCGAGAAGCTGGTGCAGATAAACCACTGCAAGCGGTTCATCCGCGACTTCATCTCGACGGGAGAGAAAAAGCCCATCCTGGTTGCGACCGGCGCTGCGGCCGGCGCGACTGCCTCCGGGATGCGTTAGAGCCCCACGTCGTTGTCCAAGCGGCTACGGCGCGCCATTCGCCGCGACGTCCCTCACGAACTCCACCAGCGAGCGCACCGCGATGCCGGTTGGTCCCTTGGCGATCCAGCTCTTGTCCTGCTCCATCCACGCGACGCCCGCGATGTCGAGGTGGATCCACGGCGTCTCATCCACGAATTCCTTGAGGAACATGGCGGCGGTGACGGCGCCGCCCCAGCGTCCGCCGGAGTTCACGATGTCGGCGATGCCGCTCTTGATCATTTCCTGGTATTCGGGATCGAGTGGCAGCCGCCACATCTTCTCGCCCGCACGCTCGAGCGCGTGGCGGAAGCGCTCGTACATGGCGTCGTCATTGGCGAAGACGCCGGCGTTGATCATGCCGAGCGCCACCACGCACGCACCGGTGAGCGTGGCCGCGTCGATCAGGTGCGTGCAGCCGAGCTGGCGCGCGTAGAACAATCCGTCGGCCAGCACGAGGCGGCCTTCGGCGTCGGTATTGATGATCTCGATGGACTTGCCGCTCATCGCGATTTGCACGTCGCCCGGCTTTTGCGCGTGCCCGCTGGGCATGTTCTCCGACGCGCACACGATGCCAATGACCTTCACCTTCGGTTGCAGCAGCGCGATGGCGCGCATCGCACCGATCATCGCCGCGCCCCCGGCCATGTCGTACTTCATCTTCTCCATGCCGTCCGATGGCTTGATGGAGATGCCGCCAGAATCGAAAGTGATCCCTTTTCCGACGAGGCCCAGCACCGGCTTCTCCGGCGCTCCGGGCGGCGTGTAGGTCATCACGATGAGCGCGGGTGGCTCGTCCGAGCCTTGCGAGACCGACCAGAACGCTCCCATCTTCAATTCGCGGATCTTCGCTCCGTCGAGCACCTCGCACTTCAAGTGCGGCGACTTCACCGCCTCGCACATCTTCTTCGCGCGGTCGGCAAGCATCGTCGGAGTCATGCGGTTGCCGGGCTCGTTGACCAGTTCACGCGTGAAGTTCTGCGATTCGCCGATGATGCGTGCCTGGTCGATGGCCGCCTGCAGGGCCCTCTGATCGCCGCTGGATGACGCCGGCGCCACGACGCTCATCTCCTGCATGGCCAGGTCTTTACGGTCGGACTTATAGGTGTCAGGATCAAAGTCGCCGACGAGCGCGCCTTCCACCACCGAGCGGACGGAATCCGCCATGCCCGACTGCGGCGTCATCTGCAATTCTGGCGCAACGAAGGCGAAGCTCTTGATGCCCTTCGGCTTGAGGAAGCGGACAGCCGTCCCCGCCATCTTGCGCAGCTCGTAGGACGAAAAATCCTTCACCTTGCCGCCGCCGATCACCAGCAGACGCTTGGCCTTGAGGCCGGCGGGACGGTGCAGCATCACGGCCTCGAACATCTTGCCCTTCACCTCGCCGGACGCGATGAGTTCGGCCGCGGCGGCATCGAGCGCCGCGTCGGCAGGGGAGAGCTGGGGAGCGTTCTTGTCTTTTTCGCCGTGGTCGAGCGCGATCACGGCAAGGCATTCGGTCTCGAGTTGAGCTGCGCTGCTGGTAACAAGGGTCGTCTTCATAAGAATCTCTTTTCACCACGGAGACACGGAGGCACGGAGGGAATCACTTTCTTTCTTTTTCTAGCTCCGTGTCTCAGTGCCTCCGTGGTGGGTGTAGGTATCTAACTCTTTCTCGACCTGGCAATCGCTTCACGCGCTTCTTTGTCGGCCGTCCTGCGGCGCTCGGTCTCGCGCTTATCCCAAAGCTGCTTGCCCTTGGCCAGCGCGATCTCACACTTCACTCTCCCGCGCCGGAAGTACAGCCGCGTAGCGATGAGCGTAAAGCCCTTCTGCTGCGTCTTGCCGATGAGCTTCCGCAACTCTTCTTTATGGACAAGCAGCTTGCGAGTGCGCAGCGGGGCGTGCCCGGAGTAGCCGGCATTCTCATAGGCCCCGATGTGGGCGTTGAGCAGCCAGAGCTCGCCGTCTTTGATCAGGCCGTAAGCGTCTTTCAGGTTCGCCCGGCCTCCGCGGATAGATTTAACCTCGCTGCCGGTGAGCACCACGCCGGTCTCGAACTTCTCCAGCAGGAAATAGTTGTGGCTGGCCGCGCGATTGACCGAGGCATCGCGCTCGCCCGCGGCCACGGGGTCGCGCTTCGGGTTCTTGGGCGCGCTCGGCTTGGTCTGGTGGGCTGATTGGCGGGCCATGGAAGTGGTCGCTGACGCGGAATCTTGCATCGTAACACAGGCGGAATCAGCGGCTTGGGCTCACATCCGCGGAGCCGGTGTTATAATCTGCGATTCGCTCGAGCACTCGTCTCGCGCCTGCAGAGTCGCGCGAAAATCAGAACGGAGATTCCGCCCCGTCGTCTAACACCTAATGAAGCGCCTGTTCCAGTCCGCAGCGCTCCTGCTCGTCCTCTCGCTCGCCGGCGCGCCGCTGCTCGCCGAGGATTCGGCTAAGTCCCTCTACAACAAGGGCAAAGACGCCGAAACGCGCAACGATTACGAGCAGGCCTTCGTGTACTTCCGCCAAGCCTGGGAGAAAAAGCCCAAAGAGGTGAAGTACCGCATCTCGATGCAGCGCACGCGCTTCCTGGCCGCCGCTTCGTACGTGCATCGCGGCCAGTTGCTGCGCGATAAGGGACAGCTCGACGAAGCGCTCCAACTCTTTCTCAAGGCCAAAGAGATCGACCCTTCCAGCTTCATCGCTGACCAGGAAGTGCGGCGGACGCAGGCGGTGATCGACGCTTCGCGGAATAATCCCGGGAGTGAGCTGCCTGCGACCGTCCCGCAGAAGAGCCAACTCTCCAAGCGCATCGAGGAGGCGGAGGGCCCAGTCGAGCTCGCTCCCATCGCCGACACGCCCATCACGCTGCGCATGACGGAAGACACCAAGGTCATCTACGAGACCATCGGCAAGCTGGCGGGCCTGAACGTGATGTTCGATCCCGATTACACTTCGCGGCGCTTGAAGATCGACCTGAACGGCGTGACGCTGAACCAGGCGCTCGACATCCTCGCGCTCGAATCGAAGACGTTCTGGCGGCCGGTCACGCCCAACACCATCTTCATTGCCAGCGACACGGTGGCGAAGCGCAAGGAATTGGAGCAGAACGTAGTCAAGACGTTCTACCTCACCAACCTCTCCTCGCCCACCGAGCTGCAGGATACGGTGAACGTCATCCGCACGCTCGCGGAATTGAGCAAAATCCAGCAGATGCCCTCGGTAGGCGCCATCTTGGTGCGCGGCACGCCCGACCAAGTCGCACTCGCCGAGAAGATCATCAACGACATCGACAAGGCACGGCCGGAAGTGGTGATCGAGGTGGCCGTGCTGCAGGTACGGCGCGACAAGCTGCTCGATCTCGGCATCACACCGCCCACCAGCGTGACCGGACAGCTCAGCGATAACCTGCCCACTACCACGACCACCAGCACGGGCACGGGAACAAGCAGCGGGACCGGCACCACGACCACCACGAATCCGCCGGGCTCGATCAATCTGAATAGCCTGGCCAGCCTGAGCGCGAGGAACATCGTGCTCACCATCCCGGCGGCGACGGCGAACTTTCTCTACAACGACTCCACCACCAAGGTGATCCAGAATCCGCAGATCCGCGCGCTCGATGGCGCGAAGGCGTCGCTCAAGATCGGCGACCGCGTGCCGATAGCGATAGGCTCGTTCCAGCCCGGCATCGGCGGCATAGGCATCAATCCGCTGGTCAACACGCAATTCCAGTACATCGACGTCGGCGTGAACATCGACGTCACGCCGCGCGTCCATCCCGGCCGCGAAGTCACACTCAAGATCATGCTCGACATCTCTTCCGTCACCTCGCGCGTGAATATCGGCGGCATCGACCAGCCGGTCATCGGACAGCGCAAGATCGAGCACGAGATCCGCCTGAAGGAAGGTGAGGTCAACCTGCTCGGCGGCATCCTGGAAGAGGATGACATCAAGAGCCTGAGCGGCCTGCCCGGACTCTCGCAGATCCCAATCCTTAAGTATTTCTTCTCCACGACCAATAAGGAACGCGTCGAGAACGAGATCGTTTTCATGCTCACGCCGCGCATCGTGCGCGCGCAGGAACTCACCGAGATGAACCTGCGCACGGTGGACGTGGGCACCGGCACCGCCATCGACCTGCGCCGTGCCAGCCGGACGCAGCCGGCCGGCCCGAAGCCTACGCCGATGACCTCGCCAGGTCCCGTCCAGCAGGCGCCCGCCGTTAGCGGACAGAACGCTAGCGGACAGAACGCCAGCGGACAGAACGTTAGCGGACAGAACGCTAGCGGACCGATGCCGCCGGCGCCGCCTCAGCGGGCCCCAACCGGCGCGAAGCCGTCGCCGGCCATCACTGGAGCGCAGCCCGCGCCCGGCAGCGTGGGCTTCCGCTTCGATCCGGAGATACTCACGCAGACCGTAGGCTCCACCTTCGCCCTCAATGTGGTGATGAGCTCCGGAGTGGACGCCTGGCAGGTGCCGGCGCAGATCATCTACGACGCGAAGACGCTGCAGCTGGTCAACGTGTCGAATGGCGGATTGCTCTCGAAAGACGGCCAGCCGGTCGCGCTCGTCCATCGCGACGATCCCGCGAGCGGCACGCTGCAAGTCTCCGCCACACGGCCGCCGCGCGCGGAAGGCATCACCGGCACTGGCGTGGTCTTCACGCTCACGTTCGTGGCCAAGGCGCCGGGGCAGAGCACCGTCTCCATCGCGCGGCCTGGCGTGCGTAACGCCGCCGGACAGTTCTTTCCGGCAAGCCTCGCGCAGGCGCAAGTCACGGTGAAGTAGATGTTGCCGCTCTTTAAGCCTGCGCGGGGAAGATCGTGGCGCGGTTTCACGCTCGTCGAACTGATCGTCGCCATCACGATCCTGCTCATCCTCACCAGTGCGGCGATCCCCATCGCGCGCGTCCGCATCAAGCGTGAGAAGGAACGCGAGCTGCGCCGCGACCTGTGGGAGGTGCGCGACGCCATCGATAGATATAAAGATGCGGCCGACCGTGGCGCCTTCCAGATCAAGCTTGGGTCAGACGGTTATCCGCCCGACCTCGAGACGCTGGTCAACGGGGTGGACGTGCAAGGGAAGAAAGTGCGTTTCCTTCGGCGCATCGCGGTCGATCCGATGACCGGCGCGACGGAGTGGGGACTGCGCTCCACGCAGGACGATCCGAAATCCACCTCCTGGGGTGGACAGAACGTCTTCGACGTCTACACTAAGTCGAACGACACGGCTTTGGACGGAACAAAGTATTCTGACTGGTAACATAGGTTCGCGCCCATGAAGTTCGCGCACATGAAACGCCGCAGGTCACAAGCCGGCTTCACCCTGCTCGAGATGATCATCGTGATCTCGATCATCCTCATCCTGGTATCCATCGCCATCCCCAACTACGTCACCTCCACGGCGCGCGCGAAAGAAGCCGTGCTGCGCAATAACCTCTTCACCCTGCGCTCGACCATCGACCAATACACCATGGACAAGCAGCAGGCGCCGCAATCGCTCGACGACCTCGTCAGCGCCGGCTACCTGCGCTTCATCCCCAAGGACCCGCTCACCGGCGAGGCCAACTGGGAGGTGGAACAATGCGAGACCTATCTCTCCATCGACCAGTCCCAGACCGGCATCTGCGACGTCCACTCCGCCGCCAACAATCAATCGAGCGGCGGCGCCGCCTACAGCACCTGGTGATTGCGCGCCACGCGCACGTCCACGTAACATCTTCCTGATGGCGACGATCACCGAGACTCCGATCACCGCATCGAACTACACGCCCATCCAGGCGCCGCGCGGCAACGTGCTTTCCTGCAAGGGATGGCAGCAGGAAGCCGCCATGCGCATGCTGATGAACAACCTCGACGAGGAGGTAGGCGAGCGCCCGCGCGACCTCGTGGTCTACGGCGGTACGGGACGCGCCGCGCGCAGCTGGCAGGCCTACCACGCCATCGTCGCCGCGCTCAAAGACCTGGCCAATGACGAGACGCTGCTGGTGCAATCCGGCAAGCCCGTCGGCATCTTCCAGACGCACGACTACGCGCCGCGCGTGCTCATCGCGAATTCCAACCTCGTGGGCCACTGGTCGAACTGGGACACCTTCAACCAGCTCGAGCGCGCCGGACTGATGATGTACGGCCAGATGACCGCCGGCTCGTGGATCTACATCGGGTCGCAGGGCATCGTGCAGGGAACCTTCGAGACCTTCGCCGCCGCCGCCGACAAGCACTTTGGCGGCGACCTCAGCGGCAAGCTGGTCGTCTCCGGAGGCATGGGCGGCATGGGTGGCGCGCAACCTCTCGCGGCCACCATGGCCGGCGCCGCCTTCCTCGGCATCGACGTCGACGCCGAACGCATCAAGAAGCGCCTCAAGACCGGCTATTGCGATTTCATGGTCAACACGCTCGACGAGGCGTTGCGCATCCTGAAGAACGCGGTGCGCAAGAAGGAAGCCGTCTCCGTCGGCCTGGTCGGCAATTGTGCGGACGTCATTCCTGAACTCGCCGCCCGCGGCGTTGTCCCTGACCTGCTCACCGACCAGACCTCCGCCCATGATCCGCTGAACGGATACGTCCCGAATGGGATGCCGCTAGACGAGGCGCTCAAGCTGCGCCAACGCGATCCCAAGGCTTATGAAGACGCCTCGCTGGACGCGATCGCGCGCCACGTCGAGGGCATGCTCGCTTTGCAGAAGATGGGGGCCGTCACCTTTGACTACGGCAACAACATCCGGACGTTCGCCTTTCAGCGTGGTGTGAAGAACGCGTACGACATTCCGGGGTTCGTGCCCGAATACATCCGGCCGCTCTTCTGCGAGGGCCGCGGACCCTTCCGCTGGGTGGCACTCTCCGGCGACCCGGCGGACATCGCCGTCACCGACGACCTGGTGCTCGAACTCTTTCCCCACAATCGCATCCTCGACCGCTGGATCAAGCTGGCGAAGAAGCGCATCAAGTTTCAGGGATTGCCCGCGCGCATCTGCTGGCTCGGTTATGGCGAACGCGCGCAGTTCGGCCTCGCCATGAACGACCTCGTCAAGAAAGGGAAGCTCAAGGCGCCCATCGTCATCGGGCGCGACCACCTCGACACCGGCTCGGTCGCTTCTCCCTTCCGCGAGACCGAGGCGATGAAAGACGGCTCCGACGCTGTCGCTGACTGGCCGCTGCTCAACGCCCTGCTCAACACCGCTTCGGGTGCGAGCTGGGTCTCCATCCATAACGGTGGCGGCGTGGGCATCGGATACTCGCTGCACGCCGGCCAGGTCTGCGTGGCCGACGGCACCGACGCCATGGCCAAACGCATCGAGCGCGTGCTCACCAACGATCCCGGCATCGGCATCGCGCGCCACGTGGACGCCGGCTACGACGAAGCGAAAGACACCGCGCGAAAAAAAGGTGTCAAGATCCCGATGGGAGGTTAGGTTGTTTCCCTCGCTGCTGTTGCTATTGCTGTTCCAGGGAGCGCGGCAGCCATCGCCGGCGAAACCCGTCCAGTATCTTGCTCCGGCTGCCTTCTCGCGCGTGCCGGAAGCGATTCGCGCAGACCTGGAGCGCCGAGGGTGCGGTATTCCGCAGGCGTTGGAGAGAGGACCCCACAACGTGATATCCGGATCCTTTGCGCGACCGGGACAGACAGATTGGGCGATTCTTTGCTCCACGCACGGTCAGTCGCGTGTGCTTGTGTATTGGGGCGGGCGCGCGCGTTGTAAGTCCGACCTTCCCGTCACGCGTGACGAGGATTCCATGCAGCAGATGGGCGAAAACGAAATGGCGTTTTCGCACAAGATCGTTTCAGCCAGCCCTGGAGACATCCAGCGACACGCTCGCGATTACCAGGCTTCGGTCCCATTTCGAATCGAGCACGACGGGATCGATGATGGCTTCGACGGCAAGGCCTCTGTGGTTCGCTATTGCCGGCTGGGGGAGTGGCACACCTTGCAGGGTGCCGACTAGTGCCGCTTCCCATAAACATCACCCAACTCCTCACCCTCCGTGTCTCCGTGCCTCCGTGGTGGGTGTTTGTGCGCAGAGGCGAGAATGCCCGTTAACGCCCTTCTCCTCACCAACATCACCCAGCTCCTCACCCTGCGCGGCACCACCAAGCCTCGCCGCGGGCCGGAGCTGAACAACGTGGGCGTAATCGCAGATGCAGCCGTGCTCTGCGCCGGCGGGAAAGTCATCTCCGTCGGACGCACCAAAGACGCGCTCAAAGATCCTGCCGTCAAAAAGCTCAAGAAAAAACTCATCGAGCTCGACTGCGCCGGCAAGGTCGTGCTGCCCGGATTCGTGGATTCGCACACCCATCCCGCCTTCACCGCGCCGCGGCTCATCGATTTCGAGAAGAGAATCGCGGGCGCGAGCTACGAAGAGATAGCCGCGGCCGGCGGCGGCATCCGGTCGAGCGTGGACGCGCTGCGGAAATGTTCCCCGGCTCAGTTAACCGCTTCCGTGTTGGGAGCGTTTAACCAGATGGCGGCGCAGGGGACCACGACCGTCGAAGCGAAGTCGGGTTACGGGCTCAGCACGGAGGCGGAGTTGAAGTCGCTCGAGGCCATCCGCACTGCCGCCGCGCGCTGGCCCGGCACGGTCGTTGCCACCCTAATGGCCGCGCACGTTGTCCCCAAAGAACACGCCGGCAAGCCCGACAAGTACGTGGACGAGATCATCAAGCAGATGATCCCGGCGGTGAAGAAACGGAACTTGGCGCAGTTTGTCGACGTATTCATTGAGCGTGGGGCGTTCACCCAGGCACAAGCGGAGCGCATCTTCGAGGCGGCCCAGAAGGCCGGCCTCGGCGTGCGCGCTCACGTTTGCCAACTCTCGCCGTCTGAACTATGGCCACTGCTGCGCTTCCAACCATCCTCTTTCGACCACATGGACTACGTGAACGACGAAGACATCCCGCAACTCGCCCGCCGCGATACGGTCGCGACGCTCGTCCCCGGCGCGAACTATTTCCTCGGACTGCGCGAGTACCCGCCCGCGCGCAAGCTCATCGATTCCGGCGTCGCCGTGGCGCTCGCCACCGACTACAACCCCGGCACCTCGCCCACCGCCAGCATGCCGTTCATCCTGTCGCTGGCGTCTACGCAGATGAAGATGAAGCCCGCGGAAGCCATCGCCGCCGCCACCATCAACGGCGCGCATGCGTTGCGCCTGGCCGAGCGCAAGGGAAGCCTCGAGCCCGGCAAAGACGCTGACCTCGCCGTCTTCGACGTGAAGGACTACCGCGAGATACCCTATTGGTTTGGCACGAGTTCCTGCACCACCACCATCATCGGTGGACAGATTCTCGACTCAGCTCACTGAAACCTTCACCACGGAGACACGGAGACGCGGAGAAGGACAAGAACAGGAACAGCGGAACAAATCAAAAACAAAAACAAAAACAAAAAGGACCTCCGTGCCTCTGTGTTTCCGTGGTGGGTTTTGAACTGATCGAATAAAAGAAGGGAACCACCCATGCGCCGTTCCGCACTCCTGCTCTTCCTCTGCACCGCCACGCTCGCGCTCCACATGGAGGCACAGCGCCTGCCAGACACGGTCACCCCGCACCACTACATCCTCAAGTTCTCGCCCGACCTGAAGACGGCGAAGTTCTCGGGCGAAGAGACCATCCACGGCGACGTCAACCGCGCGACGAAAGACATCGTCCTCAACGCGCTCGAGATCGAGTTCCAGCTGGTCACCATTCAGGCGCTACCCTCTGGCCCGGTGCAGACGGCCAGGGTCTCGCTGCAACCGGAAAAAGAGATGGCTACGCTCTCGGTTGACCAGGAGCTGCCGCAAGGTCCGGTCGAGATCAAGATCAGGTACACCGGCATCCTCAACGATCAGTTGCGCGGCCTGTATCTGAGCAAAGGGTCGAACCGGGATTACGCGGTCACGCAGATGGAGCCCACCGACGCGCGGCGCGCCTTCCCCAGCTGGGACGAGCCGGCCTACAAGGCGCCGTTCGACATCAGCGTGGTCGTCGATCAGGGCGACACGGCCATTTCGAACGGACGCATCAAGAAAGACGAGCCTGGCCCCGGGCCCGGCAAACGCACCATCACTTTTGCGATGACGCCGAAGATGTCCACCTATCTCGTGGCGCTCGCCGTCGGCGACTGGAAGTGCAATGAGGGCGAGATGGACGGCGCTCCCATCCGCATCTGCGCCACGCCCGACAAGGTGCACCTCACCGGTGAAGCCCTGACGGCGGCGAAATCCATCCAGCATTACTACAACCAGTGGTATGCGACGAAGTATCCGTACGGCAAGCTCGACGTGCTCGCCGCGCCCGACTTCTCCGCCGGCGCGATGGAGAACACCGCCCTCATCGTCTACCGCGAGATCTTGCTGTTCGTGGATCCGAAGTCCACTTCGTCCTCCCTGCAGAAGACGGTGTGGGACGTGCTCGCGCACGAGATGGCGCACCAGTGGTTCGGCGACCTCGTCACCATGCAGTGGTGGAACGACATCTGGCTCAACGAAGGTTTTGCCACCTGGATGAGTCCCAAGCCGGTGCGCGCCGCGCATCCCGAGTGGAACAACCAGATGGACGAGGTCGATAGCGCCACTAACGCCATGAACGTGGATTCGCTCGTCGCCACTAGGCCCATCCGCCAGGACGCGACTACCTCCGCCGAGATCGGCGAGCTCTTCGACGGCATCGCCTATGAGAAGACCGCGGCCGTGCTGCGCATGCTCGAAGGCTATGAAGGCGCCGCCGCCTTTCAGCAGGGCACCAACGCTTACCTCGAGGCCCATAAGTACGCCAACGCCACCGCGGAAGATTTCTGGGGCGCACAGACCACGGCATCCGGCAAGCCCATCGACAAGATCATGGCGAGCTTCGTGCTCCAGCCCGGCGTGCCGCTGGTGAACGTCGAGGCGAAATGCTCAGCCGGCAAGACCAGCGTTGCCGTCACCCAGCAACGCTTCTTCAGCGATCGCCTGGCGATGGAAAAAAGCGACAAAGGTTCGGGCGACCAGCTCTGGCAGATCCCTATCTGCCTCAAGTATGGAGCGAAAGGCAAGGCGGAGACCAAGTGCGAGCTGGTGACTGCAAAGCAGGCCACCATCACGCTGCCGGCGTGCGCCGAGTGGGTCTACGGCAACGCCGACGCTCGCGGTTACTACCGCGCCGCTTACTCGCCCGCTTCCTTCAAGCAGCTGATGGCGGTCGCGGCCACAAAACTGTTGCCGCAGGAGCGGCTCGCGCTGGTGGATAACCAGTGGGCGCTGGTCCGCAGTGGGCGCAGCAGCGTTGGCGACTTCCTCGAACTCACTCAGGCGCTGCGCAGCGACCGCGACCGCGCTCTATGGGAGAACATCACGGCGCGGCTGAGCACCGTCAAGCGTTACCTCACCACGCCGGAAGATAGTGCGCAGTTCCGCGCCTTCGTCGCATCACTGTATCGTCCCATGCTCAACGAGCTGGGTTACGCGCCGAAGCCGGGCGAGAGTGCGGACACGCAACAGCTCCGCCGCGAGGCTTTCAGCGCGCTCGCGCTGGTGGCGGAAGATCCCGCCGCCATCGCCAAGGGAAAAGACATGACCCAGCAGGAGATTCGGCAGCCCGGCTCCGTGGACGCCGAGCTGCTGAGTGTCGCCGTCTCCGCGGCGGCTCGCTTCGGCGACGCCGCGCTCTATGACCAGTACCTCGCCGCGCTCAAGCAGGAGAAAGAACCCGAGCGCCACTACGACTTCCTCTACGGGCTCACCCTCTTCCGCCAGCCCGAGCTGGTCAAGCGCAGCTTCGCGATGGCGGAGGGACCCGACATCCGCAATCAGGATGCGACCGGCTTCGTCAACTCGCTGGTCGGCGATCCCTACAACCAGCAGCAGTCGTGGGAGCTGTTCAAGCGTGACTGGCCGCAGCTCGAGAAGAAGATGTCGAGTTACGTCCGCGGCGAGAGTGTGCGCGTAGCCAACACGTTTTGCGATGCCGGCATGCGCGATGATGCCAGGCAGTTCTTCGAATCGAAGGGGAATCCCGGGTCGCGCACCTTCCGCCAGACGATGGAGCGGATCGCTGGCTGCATCGACTTGAAACAGCAGCAGCAGCAGAAACTCTCCGCCTGGCTCAGCGAGCACGGTGGTGGGAAGACGCGTGCGGCGAACGTCCCGCCTTACTCCCCGCCGTCCGCTTCGTTCGTCGCCTCGAAGATCATCTGCCACAACTCCTTCAGTCCGGCGCCCGTCTCGGCGGAGAAGGGGAGCACCGCACCCACCTCATGTGCCACTTGAAGTTCTGTCAGTGACGCCCTGAGTTTATTGTGCGATAGCTTGTCTGCCTTCGTCCCCACCATGAGGAACGGACGCTGATGCTGGCGCAGCCACGTGATGAGCTGGTGGTCGCTGGGCTGCGGCGGGATGGACGAATCCACCAAACAGACGCACAGCGCGAGCGTCTCGCGGTCGCGCAGGTAAGGCTCGATGAAGGTGGGCCACTCCGCCGAGATCGATTTCGAGATCTTGGCGTAACCGTATCCCGGCAGGTCGACGAGCAACAGCTCGGGCTCAGGTTTTGCCGTCTTTGTATTTCCGGCGTCAAAGTTTATTCCGAAGAAGTTGATGGTCCGCGTGCGGCCGGGCGTAGAACTCACGTGCGCCAGCTTGCCCCCGGCAAGCGCGTTCAGCAGGGACGACTTGCCCACGTTGGAGCGTCCGGCAAAGGCGATCTCCGGCACGGTGGGCGCCGGGAACTTTGCCGGATCGACGGCGGACGTCAGGAACTTGGCGCGGACTTTCATCGGAAGGCAAACCTACCACAGAGGCACAGAGGCACGGAGTTGCACAGAGAAGGACAAGGCCCGCATCGCTGCGGGCCTCTCGGTACTCGGTACTCGCAACTCGGTACTCGCC
>JALYLW010000010.1 GCA_030774055.1 Acidobacteriota bacterium | reverse complement strand
GCCAAGGCGGGACCGCCATGCTTTACCGGATGTGAGCTTTGGTTGAAGACACACCGGAACCTTAACGCCAACCACACTGCAAGAAAGCCTATTGCGTCGCCGGCACCACCACGGCCTGCGACACCTGCGCCAGCACCGCGCCACTCGGCTCATAGGCCGGCGCGTCGAGCTGGATGACCTGTCCCGGCTGCGGCGCGACCATTCCCATGCCGCGCGCCAGCGCGTCGATCCGCTCCGGATCGCGCAATGACGCTTCTTCCAAACGCAGCGTGCGATTCACGTCGCTCAAGCGGTCGCGCTCGCCCTTCTGCGCCTGGATCTGGTAGCCGTATTCGATCGCGCTGTAGTGCTGCCACATGTAGCCCAGCGCGAGCACGAACAGCACCACGCAGGCGCACGCGAACTGCGCCATCTCGCGATTGCGCTCCGTGTCCGCGACCTTGACCAGCCGCGTGTTGTCGATCGCCTTCACGAAGTGGATCTCCGGCGTCGCGCCTCGCCATGCCGAGGTCTGCGCCACAATGGCGCCGCGTCCCTGACTGTGGGCGTGCCGCGCTCCCCTTGCTGCCATCGCTGCGGTTGCCATCTATGCGACTCCAAAGACCGCTTCGTTGTCGTTAGCGAACTGGTAGGCGTGGGTGGCTCGGACCTCCACCTGCACCGGCATCTGGTTATCGAACGCGAGGCCCGCGTGCTCTTCGGCTTGCTGCACGCTGGCGATCAGGTTGTCGATCATGTTTCCTGTGTACATTTGTTCACCTCCGACCGGGGGAGGGGGTCGGTTTACTTCTAAACTTTTCCGGGACAACGCTGTAAGTGGAAGGTTTCAGAGGAATTTCAATTCGCCCTAGTAGAGGTAGGCAGCGTCGCCCCGGAACTTTCGCTGCTCGGCGCCTCTACCCGCTCGCAGCTTTAAACTTTTTCTACGGCTCGCAGCTTCGCGCTGCGGGACCGTGGATTGCGATCGACCTCCTCGTCACTCGCCGTGACCACCTTCTTGGTCAGGGGCTTGAACAGCCCGCGTTGCGCGCCTTCGCGGAACGCGTCTTTCACCATCCTGTCCTCGAGCGAGTGGAAGCTGATGACCACCAGCCTTCCACCCGGTTTGAGCACGTGCGGCGCCCCGTTGTCACCGAGGAACGCCTTGAGGTCCTCCAGCTCCTGATTCACGTAGATCCGGATCGCTTGGAAAGTGCGCGTCGCGGGATGAATGCGGTCAGATTTCATTGACCGGCTCGCGGCCGATATAACTTGTGCTAGATGAGCGGTAGTTCGTACCGGCCGCGAGCGGACAATGGCTCTGGCGATTCTCCGCGACCTCCTTTCCTCACCGAATTCGTAAATCAGATCGGCGAGATCGCTCTCGTCGAACTGGTTTACCACTTGATCGGCGGTGCGCTCGCCGTGCGGGTCCATCCGCATGTCGAGCGGCCCTTCCGCCTGAAAGCTGAATCCGCGCGCCGCATCACCCAACTGCAGCGAGCTCACGCCGAGGTCCGCGAGCACCCCGTCCACGCTGTTCGGTGGCACGGTGCGCGCGATCTCGGCAAAGCTGCGGTGCAGCAAGGTCACCTCTGGCCAGTCCGTCGCGAGTTCCGCGGACGGGCTGGCGAGGCGCTTACGCGCCAGTTCCAGCGCACGCGTATCCTTATCGAAGGCAATCAAACGACCCGGTGCGCCCAGGCGTCTTGCGATTTCCAAGCTGTGCCCGCCTAAGCCCAAGGTCGCGTCGATATAGGAAGCGCCGCGCCGGACTGCTAAAAAGTCGATCGCTTCTTTTGAAAGAACCGGGACATGGCCAACTCCGGTGCCGCCATGCCTGCCCCCAGGGGCAATGATCTCGTCTGCCTCGAACTCGTCCGCCACTAGATGCCCAGTTCGTCGAGAGTCTTTTCATCCTCAGCCGTGAACGGGTTCTCTACCAACTCCTTGCGGTACGCTTCGATGTTCCGCACGGCCAGGTGCGTCAGGTTCCCCAGCACCGCCACTTCGCCCTTCAACTGCGCTGAATCGCGCAGCATCGCCGGCAGCAGCAGCCGGCCCTGGTTGTCCATCTCCACCGACTGGCCGTAATAGTTCGTGCGGTCCAAGAACTTTTTCTTCGTCGGATTGAAGCTGGAGAGGCGCGCTAACTTCTCCTCGATGCGCTGCCATTCCTCCATCGGATAGATCAACGCCCGCTCGCCATCCACGCTGGTGATGTAGAACGCGTTGGCATACTTCTCGTCGACCAGGCGCTTGAACTCCGCCGGGATTTTGAGTCTTCCCTTTTCGTCGACGCGGGTTGGATGGTTGCCGCGAAACATACTTGTTTCCCCGCCGTTTCTGGGTGTTCAATCGACTATGCCGGGCTGCGATCACTGCGATTCCGGCAACGGCAGTAAGCATTTCGGTGGTGCTAGGGGCTTTAGCGTCGTTGGCGTCGTTTTTCGGGTCGTTTGTGTTCATTGCACCCGGTGCGTTTGCCTGTACCCTGTTACCCCAGTAGCCACTGATTTGCTTACCACTTTGTACCACTTTAGACCACATCCTACGCGCAAATGATTGCGTGTCAACAGCTAAGTTGAGGGTCTTGGTTGTGGAAAAGGTACTTGCACCGGTGGCGGTGCAGCCGGTCCGCAAAAGCGCGAGGGCTCGCGCTTCCCTTTCGGGAAACCACTAGGGGTTGCGTTTATCGCGATGGTGCTGGGGTTTGGCCGTTGTCGTTAGGGCGGGCCGAAGGGCTCTTCCAGGCTTGGACTCTGCGGCGTGAACAGCTCCGCGCCGTTCGCGGTGATGTGCATGATGTCCTCGAGCCGCACGCCAAACTCGCCGCGGATATAGATCCCGGGCTCGTCGCTGAAGCACATCCCGGGCGCCATGGGCAGCTTGTTACCGCGCACCAGATACGGCCATTCGTGGCCGTCCATGCCGATGCCGTGGCCTACGCGGTGGGTGAAGTGCTCGTAGTCCAGTCCGTAGCCGGCGTCGCTGATGACCTTGCGCGCGGCCGCGTCCACCGCCTCGCATGGCACGCCCGGCTTAGCCGCTGCGAGGGCAGCGGATTGCGCCTCGTGCACGATCTCGAACACTTTTTTCATTTTCTCCGTTTTTCCCGTCGGTCTGCCGAGCACGAACGTCCGGCTGATGTCGGATTGGTAGCCTTCGACCGAGCACCCGCCATCCACCAGCAGGATGGTGCCCTCTTTCACGACCTGTGGCTTCGCCGAGCCGTGCGGCAGCGCCGAGTTCTCGCCCACCTGCACGCCGGCGCCGCCCTCGAAGCCGAGCTGCACGTGTGCCTGTTCCACGAAACCCGCAAAATCTTTTTGCGTCATGCCGGGCTTGAGCGAGCGATACGCGGCTTCGTACGCCGCCAGCGTCACCTGGTTCGCCAGCAGCATCAGTTCCAGCTCGTGCGCGCTCTTGATCATGCGGCAGCCCGCCGTCACCGGTGTGGCGCTCGTGAGCTTCACCGCCGGCGCCGCTTGCCCCACGCCCTCGCTGTAGACCCAATACACTCGCTCTTCGATGCCGAGCTTGCCCGCCGCGAGCCCACGCTGTTTCATGCCTGCGGCCACCAGCGCGTACGGGCTCTCATCTTCCTGCCACAGACGCATCTCCGGATCCTTCCAACCCAGGCCGCCGGTGATCTGCTCTTGCGCCCGGTCCGCTTCGAACGCCGGGCACACGAAGAACGCCGCGCCCTTTGCCGGCAGCACCATGGCGAACAGCCGCTCACTCAGCCACCACGAGATGCCGCTGAAGTACTTCAACGAGGCGCCTCCCGTAAGAGAGATGGCGTCGAGCTGGTTCAGCCGCATCAGCTCGCGTGCGCGCTCGAGGCGCTGCTCCCGCTCCGCCGGCGTGATCGGCTTGGCTTCGCTGTTGCGCGACTTCAGCCGCGCGATCGGCTCGGGCAGCGGCTTACAGGGCGCGTCGTCAGCCAGCGGCCGCGCCAAAGCCGCTGGGCTGGCCAGCGCCACACCGGCCGCAAGACCTGCGCCCTTCAGGAAGCCACGGCGAGTAGACGTCATAGAGGTCTCCTTTTTCGGAAGCGCAACAGAGTATCACCCGCTCGGCTGTGAACTCACGCTCGCCAATAACCCAAGCCAATACAGTCAGTTAGCACGTTTTTGAACACATTCACTAATTCCTTGACGCCAGCACCTCGGTACATCTAGCATTTGAACATGTTCAGGATAGTGATCAAGTCCGATTGGCCCCGCAACACCAGGAGGCTTTATGCAGGCAGGCATCATGCCAGTGAACAATCTCTATGTCATCTGGGCCTACGTTTTCTACATCGTCATCAGCGTGGCGCTCACCATCTGGGTGGCCCGCACGCTTTCGAAGAACGGCATCCTGTTTCTGATCGACGCCTTCCTCGGCAACGAGCGGCTGGCGAATTCGGTGAACCATCTGCTGATCGTCGGCTTCTACCTCATCAACATCGGCTACGTCACGCTGGCGCTGAAATATGGCGACAAGCCCGCCTCGCTGCAGCAGGCCATCGAGTTCCTCAGCACCAAGGTGGGACTGGTGCTGCTCGTCCTCGGCGCGATGCATTTCCTCAACCTGCGTGTCTTCTCCAACATGCGGAAGCGCGCGCTGCTGCGCAACGAGAAGCCGCCGGTCCCACCCAACGAGTTTCTGGGGACGACTGGAAGTCCGACTGGAAGCCCGAGTGGAAGCCCGACCGGAAGCCCGGTCCCGCAACCCGCACGCTAGCCAACACCCGTGTGGAGGCGGGCGACGCGCCCGCCCAGGCCGCTGAGAGGAGGCCGGTCATGAAGAAGCTCATGAGGAAACTTACTGTGCTCTACGACTACAACTGCGGCTTGTGCCAGCGCGCGCGTCGCTGGCTGGAAGCAGAGCCAAAGTTCCTGGCGCTGGAGTTCATCCCTGCCGGCTCCGACCACGCACGCGACCGCTTCCCCACCCTGCCGAACACGGTAGAGGAGCTGGTGGTGGTGGCCGATGACGGCGGCGTCTACCACGGCGACCGCGCCTGGATCATGTGTCTCTACGCGCTCGCCGACTATCGCGAGTGGGCGCTGCGCCTGGCGGCGCCGAAGCTGCTGCCGCTCGCGCGTACCGCCTTTCAGCTCATCAGCGAGAACCGCATTCGCATCTCGAAGCTGTTCCATCTCTACACCGACGACGGCGTCGCCGCCGAGCTCGCGCGCATGCGCGGGAACGGATGTGCCGTCCCGCAACCGGCGCCCGCCAAAACGGCGCCGCAAGGTTCCATACCCCTGACACCGCCGCCCGCCGGCGCGCCCGGCTCGGGCGGGGCTTTGCATGTCCGCAGCAGTAACGACATCCGCGAATGGTTGGAGTGATAAGGAGGCTCTTATGGCATACAGATTCAACACCGAACAATGGCTGGCGGCGCCGGTCGCCGACGTCTTTGCGTTCTTCTCGGACGTGGAGAACCTGCTGCGCATCGAGCCGGATGCGCTCCGCGTGCGCATCGAGGAAAAAGACCTGGTCGCACCCGCCGATATCCCCGCGCGATTCCGTAGCCGGGCAGCATCGTTCCTCGGCGCCGGTTCACAAGTCGTGCTCTCCTACTGTCTGCCGTTCCTGCCCCTCTGGCGCCGGCAGCATCGGGCATACATCACTGAATACCGCTGGGCGCACCACTTCTGCGATGAACACCACTCCTGGCTCATGAGCTGGGAGCATCGCCACGAGTTCGCGCCGCTTGTCCGCGAGGGTGTGCCCGGCACGCTGGTGCGCGACGTAGTCGACTACAAACTCTGGCCTGAACTGCCTGGCCGGATCGCGCACGCGCTCTTCGCTCGACGTTTAGTGCGCGACGCCTTCAGCTACCGCCATCGCGCGCTGACGCAGATCGTGAATGCCGGCGCGCTGCTCGGCCGTGGCTTCGTCCCGCAGGTGAAAACGGCCTGACAGACGTTGCGCCGGCGTCTCGACGGCTGTAGCGGCGGCGTCCCGCCGCCCCTAATCGCGGAAGGGGCGCGGTGCTTGGATAGAATCAAGCC
>JALYLW010000009.1 GCA_030774055.1 Acidobacteriota bacterium | reverse complement strand
CGCCGCGGTGAACCAGGAGCGGGTGAAAGCTTTGCCGGGGACGGCGGGTTCCGGGCTGTACCGCTGGCGCAGTCGCGCACGGCGCGCGCTGCTGGAGCGGATCGCGGCGCTGTGGCCGCCGCGGCAGGCCGCGCTCATTTCCGCCATGCTGATCGGCGAGACGGCCTCGCTCGATCGCGCTACGCGCACGGAATTCCAACGCACCGGGGTGTTCCACATCCTGGTGGTCTCGGGGATGAACGTGGCGCTGCTGGCGGGAGTGGTCTTCTTCACGCTGCGCCGGCTTCGGGTGAGCGAGCTGCTCACCACGCTGGCGACCATCGCCACGTGCGCCGCGTACGCTTTTCTCACCGAAGGTGATCCACCGGTGACGCGAGCGGCCATCATGGTGGCCATCTACCTGACGACGCGGCTGCTCTACCGCGACCGCGCCGCGCTGAATGCGCTTGGCACCGCGGCGCTGCTCATCCTGGTGCTTGATCCGCACGCGCTTTTCGAAGCCAGCTTCCAACTCTCATTCCTCGCGGTGCTGGCGATCGCGGGCATCGCGCTGCCGCTGCTGGAACAGACGTCGGCGCCGTACCGGACCACGCTCTCCTGGCTCGATTCCCTCGCCTACGACCAGACGCTGCCGCCGCGCATGGCGCAGTTCCGCCTCGATCTGCGCATGCTGGCCGAACGGCTGGGGCGGTTTCTGGGAACAAGACATGGCGTGAAGCGCGCGCAGTGGCTGCTGGTGAATAGCGCGCGCGTGCTGTTGACGGTGTGGGACACGCTGCTCGTCTCCGCGGTGATGCAGGTGGCGCTGGCGCTGCCGATGGCATGGTACTTCCACCGGGCAATGGTCGTCGGCCTGCCGGCCAACATCCTGGTAACGCCTTTGGTGGCGGTGATGGTGCCGCTGGCCGCGTTGACGGCGCTGGTCGCGCTGGTCTCGACGCCGGTGGCGGCGGTGCTGGCGGTGCCAGTCAGTGTTTTGCTCGGACTGATGCTGCGCGTATTGCAGGCGCTCGGAGCGCTGCGCGCCGCCGACACGCGCGTTGCTACTCCGGCTACGCTGGTGGTGGTGGGCACGGTGGCCACGTTGCTGTTGGTGCTTTTTGCCGTACGCCGCAGCCGTTATTTCGCGCTCGCCGGCGTGGTCGCATTGACGGCAAGCGCAGCGTGGATCGCGTTCGTCCCACCGCGTCCGCAACTGCGCCCGGGCGTGCTCGAGGTCACTGCCATCGACGTGGGACAGGGCGACGCGCTGCTCATCGTGACGCCACAAGGCAAGACGCTGCTGATCGATGCGGGCGGCGCGATGCGTTCGGGGAGCGAGTTCGATGTGGGCGAAGAGGTGGTGTCGAGTTATCTATGGGGACGCGGCTTCACGCGGCTGGACGCGATCGCGCTGACGCACGCGCACGCCGACCACATCGGCGGGCTGCCGGCGGTGATCCGGAATTTCCGTCCGCGCACGCTGTGGGTGGGAATCAATCCGCCGACGCCGGCATACGAAGGGCTGCTCGCCGCGGCACAGCAGAGCGGCATGACCATCGAGCGGCGCGTCGCGGGCGACCAGTTTGATTTTGGCGGGGCGGCCGTGCGCGTGGTCTCTCCCGCGCCGGATTGGCAAGTCGCGCGCAACGCGCGCAACAACGATTCCCTGGGAATGCTGGTGACGTTTGGGGCGACCACGGCACTACTCGAGGGTGATGCGGAAAAGAAGGTGGAGAAGCTGATCGCGACGGAGGAGCCGCGCGCCGACCTGCTGAAGGTGGGGCACCACGGCAGCGCGACCTCTACCATCCCGGAGCTGCTCGCCGCGGTGCAGCCCAAAGTCGCCGTGATCTCGGTGGGCTATCGCAGTCCGTTCGGGCATCCGCGCACGGACGTGCTCTGGCGCCTGGAGAATGCGCACGTGCTCACGCATCGCACCGACCTCGAAGGCGCGGTGACTTTCATCCTCGACGGGAAGACGGTCGCGGTGGCGCCGCCGGAACGCCGCTAGGCGCTTGCAATCCCCAAGCGCAGCTTGCAATCGAATGACGCTTTCAGAGTATGATTCGCGGCAGAGCGAGCCAGGGGATTCGAGCCAGGGGATTCGAGACATGGGATCAGCGGACACCAGCAGGCCGGGGCATGCAGAGCACGCCGAGCATACTGCGCGGATGTCGAATGCGGAGATCGAAGAAGAGAACCGCAAGATCCGCCGCCTGCAGCTGATGATGAACATGGTGACGCAGGTCATCTGCGGCGACGAGAACCTGACGGTGGAAGAGGCTGCCGAACTGGTGGCCGGCACGAAGCGCGCCGCGCTCGCCCTGTTCCCCGACAAAGAGCTGGCCTACGATCTGCTCTACAAGCCGCGCCTGCAGCGGCTGATGAACGAGCGCTTTCGCCTGCAATAGACTCTTCTATTTCCTCTCGATGCGCGTGAGCCGGAAGGTGAGCGTTCCCCACCCCATCTTGGCACGCATCTGCACCGGCGTGTGCGCAGCGTCGTCGGTGTACCACAGCCAGATCCTGCCGCGGCTCTTCACCAGCCCCGCGAGCGACTCGGGCTGCACGCGCACGGTGTTGAACTCGCCGGCCGGCGTCTTGATCTTCTCGCGCGCTTCGACCGTGACCTTCACTTCCGCCGTCTTGCCGCCGTCGTTGAGTGGCAGGGTGTAAGTCACGTTCGGCGCGAGCGGCAGCGACGCCACGTAGAAGATGCCGGAAAGCACGTCGGTGGCGCAGGCGGGGATGTCGTTCTCCACATGTTTCGCGGTGCCCTTCTTCAAGTCTTTCTCGTCGAGCACGGCCTTGCCACGCGCGTGATCGAAGCGGATCTGCGTCTGGCGTTTGCGAAAGCCTTCTTCGGTGTTCTTGGTGATCTGGCGCGAGCAGAAAGTCTTGGCGTCGAAGAAAGTCTCGAAGCGATCGTGCACGCCATAGAGCAGCGACACTACGCCGGAGGAATCGGCAGTGCCGGTGATGCGCTCTTCTGCTCCAGCCGCATCGAGCCGGATGCTAGCGCTACCGGCGCGCCACAACCGCCACTCCACGTCGTAGACCAAGGTCTGTCCGTTGGGAAACTTGTGATTCGCCGGCGGCGGGATGATGCGCGTATTGGTGGTGATGACGTCGGGAGCGGGCCTCGGCGCGGCGGACTGGTTTGCGGAGGGCGCTGCGGGAGACGGCGGCGCGGGCCTCTGCGCGGCAGTGAGGGGAGCGGCGGCGAGCAGCGCGAGCGCGAGCAGCGCGGGGGCGAGACGCATCATCTGATGGTATCCCAAGATCGCGCACCCCCGAGGTTGCCCAAAGCCGTTACCGCCACCAGACCAGCTTGGCCGCCAGCGCGGCGAACATCACGAGCGCTCCGACGGCGGCGTTGTACTCGCGATGCCGCAGATAGAGTTCCAGAGAGAAGCCTTCGCGGGAGAATCCCGCACCGCCGCCGGCTGCGGACTTTTCCGCACGCAGGCGGGGCAGCAGGCGCGGGACGCGGGCGAAGTATGCGTCGACGTCGTGCGGGAACAATCCACGCAGCAGGTCCTCCTCAAAGCGGATCACGGGAACATAGATGGCGAGGAACATCGCCGCCATGCCGGCCGCGAGCCACCAGCTGCGGGCAGCTACCGCGAAGCCGGCGGCAATGATCATGGAGCCGAGATAAAGCGGGTTGCGGGTGTACGCGTACGGGCCGGTGGTGGTGAGCTCCTGCGCCTTTTTCACGTACCCAGAAGCGAAGGCGCGGAGCCAGAGTCCGAGCGCCGCAATGGCCGCGCCGAGCGCGAGCGCTTCCCAGGCCGGCCGCGCAAACCAGAGGTAAACGATGGCGAAGAGGAAGCCAAGCGGCACGCGGATGCGCTTGGCGACCCGTCCCCAATCGTTTTTTTGCGCGCTAGGAACCACGTGGGGCCTCCAACAACGACTGTGCTGCGGCGATGACCTGAGCGGCGGTGAGCGCGAGCAATCCGGGATCGGTAACGTCCGACCGCTTGTGGGAGATCTTGCTTATCTCGCTGCGCAGCACGATGGCTTGCGTGCCGAAAGGCCCGGTGCGCCGTGGATCAGTCGGACCATACAGCGCGACGATGGGGACCTCGAGCGCGGCGGCGAGGTGGAGTGGTCCGGTGTCGCCGCCGATGGCGAGCTTAGCGCGCCGCATCAGCGCGATCAGTTCGGAGATGGAGCACGCGATGGCAGCGGCCGCGCCGCCACTCGCGCGAACGACCTCGTGTGCGAGCGCCTGCTCCTCCGGACCGTGATTCACCAGCGGCGTGACGCCGCGGCCGGCCAGCGCGTGCGCGACCTCGCCGTAGCGCGCCGCCGGCCAACGCTTCGCGCCCCATCCCGCGCCGGGGTGCAACAACGCGAAGCCGCGCACACCGCGGCGGGCGAGCTCCTGCTCGGCCCAGCGCTCGGCGGCGGGATCGAGCGGCAACGTTGGCGGGATGTAATGCAGACGATGCGGCGTGAGGCTCGAAGCCAACTCGAGCGCCTGCTCGACCACATGCGCGGCGTGCACCTCGACGGGATACGAATAAAACAATGACGCCACTGCTTCCCACGGACGCGCGCTGCCGATGCGGCGCG
>JALYLW010000008.1 GCA_030774055.1 Acidobacteriota bacterium | reverse complement strand
GGTATGCAGTCTGTGATGCCGCTGTGAGGAAGCACGTCGATCCAGCCCTACCGAAGCCGGCCATATTCCCGTATCCCCACGTCGGCGTGGGATAACGACCGCGCTTGTCGCTGTGGACCGCCCGATGGAAGCCTTAGGGCGAAAAGGAGGCGTGATGTCACTTCGAAGACTGTGCAGCTTCACGTTGTTCTTCGTTCTTTGCTTCACGGGCATAGCATTCGCTGAAAACCCGACGGCTGAGGTCAAGAGGAGGGACCCACGAACCGACAAAAGGAGTAGAAATCGTCGTCTTTGTTCTGGAATCAGAACAAGCAGATGGAGGAGTTCCGCGCGGGCGGGAACTGGGCGACGCGGAGCAGTCGCTGAACTGCGACCTTCGTCAATAAACTCGCGCTATGTTTTATAAGCACCAGAATATCGAAGTGGCGTCGATCTCGGGCATCCCGAAGTAGTTGAGATCCAGACTCGACATCTTGTTCTGAAATCAGAACAAAACTGAAGCCGCCGTTGATTCCACCAGGGTTGTCGCCTAGGCTCGACCTGCAAGTTCAAGTGAGGTACCAATGCCTCCACCGAAGCTGAAGCTAGATCTCCTCGACGTCTACGGTAAGCGCCTCAAGGAGAAAGTTGACATCCGTGCTGACCATTTCACGCTCAACGAAACGAAGATCTACCGTGGGGTGGATGCGTCGAAACAGCTAGGTCTCACCGACCTCCGTGGTGCGCCGCAGGGTATGTATCGACTGGAAATTGACCCGCCGTCATACGTCCCAGTCAGCGTTTTCGCCAATCTCAAGGCAAGCGGCGATACTCCGATGGAGATCCGGTTCCCAATCGACATCCGAAAGATTCGGGAGGTCGAGTTTCCAATCTACTCGAGCCTCCCCAGCACGGTCCAAGCGCTTCTCGAAAACAGCAAGCAAATGCTGGGTTTCCCGACAAACGGCAAGGAACTCTACGAAGCCCTGGATAACATCCGCAAAGCCGGGCTGTTGAACCTCGTGACCAAGGCGGCCCAGACGCGGTTGACCGGCGATACCAATGTGCTCTCGATGTTGCATGAGATCCGCGAACTGCGGGGCGACAGGTTTTTCGTGCGTGTCCCGCACGAATTGCGAGAAGAAGTAAAGAACACCGCGCTCAAAGGGCGCTTCCACGAGGCGCCACAAAAAATGCATCACCCACCTTCAGGGTACCAACTGGCAGGCAGCTATAAGACGTCGGATCACTATGGGAATCTGCAGATCACCTTCTTTGCGAGCTGTAATGCTCCTACAGAATGGCTGGCGGACATCGACATCGATGATGCCGGGGGTTTCGAGCATATGTTTCAGGTGATTCGGAATCAGCTTACGGGCGAACCGACACACCCCTACAACATCCACGAAATTATCGTGTACCACCAGAAACTTGATCCTGGTTATTACTTCGTTCTTTAGGAGGTCGGGTGGAGAGCTATCGCACACATGACCGAGCTCATATCCATGAGGAGAGTCGAATGCTAGGTGGAGGCCGCCGCATCGTTGTCCTGTTCTGGTTGATTCTCTGTTTCGCATTTGGGAGTCTCGCCGAGAATCCTACTGCTGACGTTAAACGGAAGGTCTACCTCAGAAGCGGCCCCTCCATGGCCGAGCTGAAGAAGGTACTTCTTCGGCCTGGTGACGAGCTTCAGATCCTCGACTCACAGCCTAGAGACGGCTTCTACCAAGTGCAGACGGAGGACGGTGATGAAGGCTGGGTAGCAGCCAGGAATATCAGCATCAAGGAGCAGCCACCAGAATTGGCTCCCCCGCCGGGGAATCTGGCTCCTGCCAACAGGATCGATGAGACCTGGCTAAAGCCGGAGCCGAAAAAGACTACCTTCGACGGTACGACGAGGGCTTGTCCCTGGAACGGCGACGACAGCGATCCCGGGACCTTCATTTTCAAGAATCGCGCGGACACTCCGCTGAGTTATCACGACGTTACTTGGGATGCGATCGCCACGCTTGAATATCCGGTCGATAAGCCACTGCGGAAGAACTGGACACCGGACCACCGCGCTGAGCTAGCGCGCTACGAAGGGATCCCATTGCGGGCTGTGGGTTACCTGGTGGCTTACAAACCGCAGGCTCACGGCAGCGGTGAAGGTACGAACTGCCACATGAACCAGGCGACCGAAACTGATACTCATCTGGCGCTTGTCAAAGAAGCTGGCGATGCAGAGAAGGGTTCAGTCGTCATCGAATTCACGCCGCGATTCTTGAAGGCCCATCCTAATTGGAACAAGAAGGCCCTCGCGAATTGGATCAACACTGAGAACCCGGTTCGCATCAGTGGCTGGCTGATGTTCGATCCGGATCACCGGAATCATTTGAAGCGTTTCCGCTCCACCCTTTGGGAAATCCATCCGATCACCCGAATCGAAGTCTGGAAGGACAACAGCTGGGTGGACTTGGATACGGCAAAATGATTCCTACCGAAGGCGGTTCCATGTTACGACTATTCACAAATCATGGCATGGGCATTGCAATAGGGACTCATGGCTAACCTTGTGTATCTCGCAACCTCTGCTCCGACCAAGTTGGCGGAAGAGCTGACCCGATCAGGTCACAGCGTGTGGGAAGCGCTGAGCGTCCCGGAGGTGCTCTACCTTTGTGAGCACCAGAACATCGAGGTGGTCTTGATCTCGTCCGAGGTAGAGGACCCTGAAATAGGCGAGGTCCAGATTCGACATCTGACGATCAGGATGGAACCAGAGGCAAGAGTCACTGATGTGCTCTGGGCATTATCAAACCTGTTTCCCGGCCCAAGGGGTGCGGTTCAGTAGCATTCTTACAACGCTCGGGCAGCCGTTACCACCGGGCCTGAATGTAGCCGCGGCTCTGGCTTCGTTCGCTCAGGACACCAAGCCAGTGCGAGTAGAGAATGCCAATTGTGGCTTCTCCATCGTCTTTCCTGGCAAACCCCACATGAGCAAGAGCAAGGTCTCCACCACAGGAAAGAACTTCATCCCCGTCACTCGCTACTATTTGGAGACTAGGGAATCGCTGCTGGCCGTCTCCTGCAGTGTGGCAAAGCGTAAGGGTCAAACGGAGCAACTCATCGACGAGGCCCGCGGCGCGGCTTTGCGCGCGACCGGCACCCGGGTTGTCCACGAGCAACAGGTTGGTCGCGAGTCAGCCTCTGTTCCAAATCCAGAACAGAACGGGGATTATCGGAGTCGCTCGTCACGGGAATCGCAGGGGGGAAGAAGGTTTATTCCCCAGCAGACTTCGGTACTTAGGATGCCGTAGTGATTTGTTTGTTCTGGAATCACGACAAGATTAACTTTCTGTTGCCGCAACACAATCGCTACGTTGAGAATCAGCCAACTCGATAACGTCGTCTGCGGGGGATTGAGGGTTTTATGGAGAAGATGGTTTTTGGGGGCATTTTTTCGATCGGATTCGTGTTTGGATATCTGCTCTATTACTCGGTCCGACACACCAAAGAGTTCAGCATCGAACTCTTGGCTTCCGCAATCGGGGCTGTCGGAGGAGGTGCGGTCGTAGGACTACTCGGCGGAACTCCCGGTTGGGTGGGTCCCTATGGGTTGGGCCTAGCCGCAGGGTTCACTTTCTATTTGCTCCTAGCCGTGACGCTAATCAGCACACGAAAATTCACTCCAGTTGCTAACAACAAGGTGATGCTTGTCAGTCAAACGCTGGTTGGCGCACCTCGAGAGAGTAATTCATGATCTTGGGCCCAACACCAAAGAGGAGGCGAGGTTGTGACTGGCGCTGCGAGGAAGCCGATTCGGTCGTTCCGGCACCACCGAAACCATCGAGAATGAGTCCCACCCTCACGATGCTCACGCTGGTTGGCGCACATCCGCTAGTGGAACTGCACGTTACAGCGGCCTTGCATCGTTGCGGAATGAAAGTGCGTTCGATAACGCAGAGAGATCTAATCCACACGGTTCTGGACGGTCCAGCAATGCTCGCAATCGAGTTGTCTGGCTCATCTACGCAAGATCGTGAGAGTTGCCGCATCGCGATGCGATCTAGCTGCGGTGAGGCGCGACTCATTGCCCTGGTGCATCCACGGTTCTCGCGATCAGAAATGTTAGAACTGTTCCTAAGAGGACTTCGTGGTCTCGTGCCGCTCGCGAGTGACTTTGACCAACAGCTTGTCTCTGCGGTGCACTCGGTTAATCAGGGGTATGAATGGATGCCTAGTGCAGTCAGGGAGTCATTTCAGGAGGTTCGGGACACGCTCTTACGCACCCAGCTTTCCCCTCCGGAATCACTAACTGGTCGTGAATACCAGGTACTGCTAATGGTCCTAAGGGGGCTCACGAACAAACAGATTGGGGCAGCCCTTGGGATCACTTCGCGAACTGCAAAGTTTCACGTCGCGAATTTGCTTGCAAAGCTTGATTGTAGGTCCCGGACGAATCTCCATGTCGCGTGCAGCAGGTTGTTAAGCGGCTCGTCCGTTTCATGTTTCGCTCGATCAAGCGATCAACCGCCGCGACCCTCGTTGTCGGGCGCAAGGTAGGCGCTTCCCCATTGCCATTCGAGCGCCGCTTTTTCTTTGCTGTCCTCGTCTGTACCTGGTGGGTCAGGATTACACGCCTGTAAAGTTCGTCCCCAGACATATCGTAGGTAAGGTGTCTGCTGTAGGGTAGCTGCCCTGTTATGCCACCCACATTCACGTCGATTCTTTTCAGTGTCACAGAGGCGTGCCACGTTGGCTGCAGTCATTGCGGTTTTATCGGATCAACACGGGATCGCGATGTCGATGCGAACGAGCTGCGCGAGTGGGTTGCTAATGCATGCGCCTACGGGATCCCGAAGATTATTTTCACGGGAGGAGAGCCGTTCGAGAGGTTCGAGGTCCTTCGGGATGCTGTCGCCACGGCCGCAGCTTGGAGCGTGGAAATCGGAGTGTTCACGAGCTCCTTCTGGGGGTCTTCATTCGACGCGGCTGCGACGCTGTTGGACAAGCTTTCAGGACTGACCCATCTCTACTTGAGTTCCGACCGCTTCCACCAGCGACGCGTCCCACTTGCGTTCGTCTGCAATGTCATTGATGCAGCGCTCAAACGCGAGATCAAGGACATCAGTATCTGTATTACCTATACGCACGAGGAAGAACGCTTGGAGACCCAACAGCAGTTCGCCTCATACGGTGAGCGCCTGATGTTTCATTTCGACCGCGTAATACCAACCCAGTTCCTCTCTCCGATCGTGCTTAAGAACCAGAGTCGTGGTATCGGTACAGCACCCTCAGAATATGGCTGTAGCTGTTACCTCGGCACACCGATTGTCAATCCTAACGGAGACGTTTTCTCGTGCCACGCTGGCAAAGCTGCTGCGCATGCAGACATGCAGACTTTGCCTTACTACTTGGGAAATCTGCGCGGGGCTTCGTTCGAAGCACTTATGAGAATGTCAGAGCGACGGTGGGATTACCAATTCCTTCGGACGCATGGACCCAAGGGGGTAGCACAACTGTTTTCAATCTATCCAGACCTGGCCTCGGCGGTGGGGCGCCAGGAATTCACCAATGGCTGCGACATGTGCTTTTCGGTTCTGCGCAATCGTGAAGGGAGGGCAGCGTTGGGACATCACGTTTCCAAGGCTTCAGTCCAAGACAGTATCAATCAGCGTCTCGTTATCAGCCTAGGGGAAGAACCGATTGAAGGTGAAGGACCAAATTCAACTAAAGGAGAAGCGAATGCCACTAAGCGTAAAGAATGCTATCCGAATGGCTGCGCATGACCCGGAGTTCGCGCATGAGTTTGTCACGAACCCCGAGCAATTCAAGGTGCACTTCAATTTGTCCGAAGCCCAGATCAAGAAGATCAAGGAATCGACTGTGGCGGACATTGTTGCCCACGGTGCACCTCATGTGGTTGGCGGAGGCGCCGCGAAGGGGTATTACTGAGGTGTCTTTCGATGGCGCTCACCCGGATGGGTAGCAACGGCAACATGCGAAGACAGTTCGTTGGGATAGTTCCTGCTGCGGGTCTAGGCATGCGTCTCCGGCCGTTTAGGTACCCCAAAGAATTGCTGCCGGTGTTGTTCACTCCTGAGTCGGCGAACAACTCTGATACCTCGACCCGCCCCATGCTCGCGGCGGAATACTCCCTGCTTGCGATGCAGGGGGCGGGAATTCATCGCGTTCTTGTGATCGTCGCTGATTGGAAACTGGAGATTGTGAGGTGTCTCGGAAGCGGAAAAGCTCTCGGAGTGGAACTCGCATACATCAATCAAGAAGAGCCCAGAGGTTTGGCAGACGCCGTTAATTCTTCGTTTGCTTGGATCATTGATGAGAGCGTGTGCCTATGCCTTCCAGACAGTGTGTTTCAACCAGTTACGGCTGTTAAGTCACTCTGTTCTTATATCGACGAAACTAAAGCGGACCTGGCCCTTGGGGTTTTTCCAACAACGGAACCTCAACACCTTGGACCTGTTAGCTTCGCCGCGGACGGCGCAGTAGAGGAGGTCCTCGAGAAACCGGTGAGCGGGACCCTGCGGAACACATGGGGCATTGCAGTATGGCGTCCCCGATTCTCCCGATTCTTGAATGACACCCTAGCAGGTGACTGTTGCTGTGAAATCTCGCTGGGAGAGGTCTTCAATCGAGCAGTCAAGGCAGGTTTAGACGTGAGGGCCCTCTATTTCCCTGACGGAAGGTATCTCGACATCGGGCGGATGAATACGCTGACATCCTTGTTCGTCGATATAAGTCCAGGTTCACTCATAACGATATGAAGCGAAAGCGACACTTGATTCTTGCCCTGAGCCGGGGCGGGTGGGGTGAGACCGCCTTCGGTATAAGGCTTGCAGATGATTTGTATGCGAATGGGGAGGAACCGGTCTTTATCGTGCACACGTCCGGCAGAAGACTTCTATGCGGAAGGCCATTCGTCGCTGAAGAAGTAGCGGATAACATCGAGCATCTACTAGAACTCCTAATCGCAAGCTACCTCGAGGAAGGGCGATGGAGTTCGATCATTCTGGCAGATTTCTTTACCGCAGACGGCGTGTTGCGACGCGCCGGGGTTGATCCCATGTTCCTGCAGGCATATGGAATCCCGATCGTAGCTATCGATACTTGGAACCTCAGTACTTCCAATCGCCCAATCGACCTCTTTCTCGACAAGGAAAGAGATGTCGCTGATTGGATTCAGACTGTGAATTGCCGTCTTGTACCGGTGCCGATTGTGAGCCCGGCCATTTCAGATTCAGGTGTATGTCACTTTCTTCCGCAGCCAAGTCGAACGACTAACCGCGTTCGCCAACATGTTCGTGAGAACCTCGGCTTGAAAAGGCTTGATCTAGCCATCCTGTTCTGCACCGCAAGTTGGCAGCAGACCACATATGATGATCAGCATGGAGATCGACTTGCGGAAGCGGTACCAAATTTACTTATGCAGTATGTTTCCCAACTAGGTAGCCAGGTCCACCTGATACACGTGGGACCGAGACCAGTTGCGGTGGATAGGAAGATGGAGGCACGTTATCACTGGCTCGGTCATCTGCCAGCGGCTCAATTCGATCCCTTGCTTGGCAGCGTGGATCTTTTGCTTTCCGCTAATGTCTCAGGGACCACGGTCATCAAGGCAATTGTCTCTGGATTGCCTGTAGTGGTGGTCGAGAATTCGTTTACTGCCGGCTCTCAACTATCGACATTCCCATTCGCTCTTTCTGAGAATACCGAAACCTGGCTACGGGATGCGCAGCCACTCTATCCGTTTCGCCTCTGGCCGCTTGGATTCTATAAGTTCCTGGCACCCATTCTCGATGGCAATCCATTCCAGACAACAGTCAATACAGTTGAACTGCTAGATGAGGTCGGCTTTGGATCCGCTTGTCGCGAGCTTTTATTCGACCGGGGTGCGCGGGAGCGCACCACCATGGCCCAAGAAAAATACATTGCGGAGGTTTCTGGGTTGCCCACGCCTCTACAAGTCCTACGACAGGCGTCTATCGTTCATTGAGGAGTGGAAGGGGAGGAGAACTTGCGCTGCCTAAGCATACACCTGACCGATCTGTGCAACAGTCGATGCACCTTTTGCGTTGTGGCTTCCCCTTTGTACTCGGCGAACACAATCGACTTTGAGCTAGTGAAGCGATTTCTAAAGGATAACGCAGGTGCCGGTTTCATGTCCGTCAACCTACATGGTGGAGAGGCCACTATACATCCTCAATTCATCGAGACCTTGGAACTCATCAATGAGCTTGGATATCCCGAGATCCACCTACAAACAAACGGAATAAAACTTGCACGTCCCGAGTTTGCCAGTTCACTGGTTGGACTGCGAGTCACTTTGTTTATTGTTTCGCTGCATGGATCCACTGCGGACACTCACGACTCCCAAACCCGGTCTCTCGGAGGCTTTAGCCAGACTATTGCCGGTATTCAAAATGTAAAGAGGTTTGGCGCAAGAGTGCGAACAAATACCGTAGTAACGAGAACGAATGTCGAGGAACTGGGGTCAATCACGCGGTTGGCCTGCGACCTCGGTGTAGATCACCTCAACTATTCCAACCTACACCCTGTGGGAAGTGCGGTCTTCGCGGTGAATCAGCTCGCTCCGCCATTTGAATTGATTCGCCAGCACCTCTACCCGGCAATTGACTATGCAGTCTCATGTCGCCGAAAGGTAACGTTAGAAGGTTTCCCGCTGTGTACGGTGAAGGCGAAGGTTGAGTTTCATCTGGAGCGCGAACGCAGAGAAATCAAGATGTTGATGAGAGGAGTCGAGATCGACAACTACGATGAATTCATGAACGACACATGTCGAGTATATGGCTTGCCATGTAGCAATTGTTCACACCGAAGGCCCTGCGGGGGCGTGTATCCCGAATACGTGCAGATTCGAGGCTGGTCCGAATTTACTCCTTTTGCGTCCGTTGAAAAGAATGCAGATTGCGCTGTGGAACTCGAGCGGACTAAATAACATCGGCGATCGGTTGATCGATGAAGTGACACGATCACAAATCGCGCTGCGACTCCCTTCAGCCAATTTTCGAACCTACAGCCCATGGCCGAACCCCGCCAATAGGACAGAATTACTGCTGATCGATCGGGACGGAAGATGGTCGGAGGAAGGGAGCGCCGATGCGATTGTGATCGGCGGTGGAGCGGTGCTTATCGGACCGCCCTTTAGGCATCCAGGGCTGCAAACATTCTTCTTGGGCGCTAGCCCTGCACTCTTCAAGGATACATGTCCGATAATTTGGAACGCAGTCTGCTCCGATACTGAATTCCAGGCAGCTCTGTACCCCACGTACGCTGCGTACGTTTGTAATGCTGCGAAGAGGGTAAACTGGCGAACGGTCCGAAATAAGCGCACCTTGGAACATCTGCGAAATTGCGGCGTTCCTGGGAACGTTACGGTAGTCCCCGATCCCGTCGTTTTACTCAAGAAACCAGACAAAAAGCGGGAGTCAGGGCGTGGCCTTTCCAGTGTTGGGGTCATTGTTGCGCGATCAGAATTTCCGAAATCATTCATCCAAGAAATGGTCGAGACTGCAAAACTGCACGAGCAATGTTGTAGTGATGAACTTTATCGTCCATTCATTGCTTCTGGTCAAATCGATTCGAGCGAAGATGCGAACACTTGGGCACAAGCGATCTTTCACGTTCGAAAGACCCGTTCAGTTGAAATAGCCGGGTTTGAAAACATGTACGACGACCACCTCTTGGCTGCGAGTGTCGCTCGGCGAATAGCCGAGGAGCCGCGGATCTTTACTAATTCTCACGCCCAAGAGGCAATCGAGTGGATGCGAAGCAAAGACTGTATCGTTGCAGGCAGACTGCATCATTGCATACTGGCACTTGTCGCCGGCAGTGTCCCCATAGCAATTGACATGAATTTCGACCCGATCTGTGAGACGAGTAAGCTGAAAGAATTCGCCGATGCTTCACTGTCCCCATCCTCGTATATCGATTGGCAACATTTGACCGCACAGACGGATCGTCTCTCGAATCACATTGAAGGATGTGTACAGTGGGCAAGCCTGGTAGCAGATAGCCATTCGGATCTTTATCGTGCCGCAAACGAACACTTTGATCAGTTGGCGGAGATTCTCGTAGGTTAGCTGTCATCGTCTCCAACGTGGTCGCAATCCGGAGCCTGAAGACCTTGATTCGGTTATTAGAATCATGGAGATGCCGCGGACTGATGGTAGACACAAAGGTGACGGGATCAAACACCGCACCTAGTCCTAAGGCTCTGCCCATGTTTCTTTCGATTACCGAGGTCGTATTTGCGTCCCAATGGAGATAATCCACAGCGGTGAATCCCCACAGGTGTGGAGCAAAGTCTGATCAAGGAAAACGGACTGCTGAGGTCCTTTCAGACCACTGAGGAAGAGCATAGATCCGAGAGGCTCCAGAGGCTCTATGATCGTCAGCACCATTTGGAGGCGATTCTAGCGAAAGCAAAATAGACGATAAGGATCGAATTAAGAATAAGGGGTCAGTATGGCAGGAAGGACGAGAAAGGTCTGGACACACCGCGTCCTCGATTGCCTTGCAGCTGCAGATTTGCTCGCTGCTGCAGGCGACTTTTACCTGGGTTACGCACTCATAATGTTGCAGCACGCTTTGGAAATAGCCATTCGTTCCTGGCTCTTATTGGACAAGGAAGTCTCAAGAGACAGACTTGAAGCGCTGAAGTTTCCCGATCTCGTCCAGCACGTAAAGAACGCCCACCCTGAGCTGGACTCCGCTACCGTCAGCAATCTGAAGCAACTGTGCCAAAAACGAAATCGCCTCATTCATGATCCACTGGGCGCCGCGGTAGCCAAAGGCGAATATCCAGAGTTCCGCGAGAGTTGTATCGTGTGCTTTGAGTTAATCTTCGAGACAAAAGCGCTGCCACAATCAGCCTCCGTCCCTCCCAACGTGACGATCGCTGTGCGAACAGCCACAGACAACGAGCAGCACCGTTATAACCTGCTGAGAGAGGCGTCTACCCTCTACTACGAAGGACGGACGTCGGAAGCCCGAACTACCGCAGAGTCGTTGCTTGCAGCAGATCCGGACAACGGAAGCGCCTTGCAGCTATTGGGACTCTGCCTAAGGAAAGAGGATGAAGACGAACGTGCGCTGAAGGCCTATGAGAAAGCAGCGCAGTCCCCAGGCGGGAAGACAGATGTTCGATTGCACCTAGAGATCGCAGAGACACTATTGGCGCTTGGGCGTGCCGATGAGGCGATCGAAGAGGCGAAGCACGTGGTTGCGTTGGGCCCAACGGGTACCGCGCGCGCGAAGGCGTTCGTGCTGTTGGGGGACTCCGCGATGAGCAAGTGGTTGTTCTCAGATGCTGAACGGCACTATCGCGAGGCCCTCGCAGTTAATGACACTCACCAAAGACACGTCCGTGGTCTAGTGCAGGCATTGATGAAACTAGGCCGTTTCGGCGAGGCTCATTCGATTGCAGATGCTGCGGTAAGGAGGGAGCCCCGAAACGCCAAGTATTATCTGGATAGAGCGGAGGCAGCATGGTACAGGAACGCGGAGGGGGATATTCGTGAGGCTGCTCGCGATTTTAGTCACGCCAAGGAGCTGAATCCGCGTGATGGTAAGATCTATATCACAGTCGCCGAACTATTGCGGAAACAAGCTCATGAATCAACTGATGGTCTTAGGCGCGGAGAGCTGCTTAGTAAAGCCGCCAAGCAACTTGCGGAAGGGGTGGAACTGACCCGTAGAAGTTTTCGTCCCGCGCTTCGAAACCTCCGATCTTGCGTTTTTTTGGAGCTTGGCGATTCCAGAGCCGCCGTCGCAGAATCACGGTGCGCAGTGAGAGAGAATCCCCGTTACGTTACCAACCGTCTTTACTTAGCAAGAGCTCTCATTTTTGCACGAGAATACGGCGCTGCCCACATCGCTGCTAGCGATGCCTTGGTGATTGCTCCTGCGCCACCTGGAAGGTTCTGGTGCAGTTACTTCCAGCTGCTAACCCAGCTACTGAAAGGTGATTGTGCCTCGTTCAAGCAGCAATTCGCGGTGCTGGAGGCTGCTGCGACTAGTATTCAACTGCGAATGTCTTTCGATTTCGGCCCAATGTGGAACGTCGTAGCGCGTGAAAGAGTGACTCCGGCCACCGCTGATGCATTGGCGGCAATGGCTCGGCTGGTTGGAATCGATCTTCCGCCACTAGCGCAAGCGGCTAGCAATTAGAGCATTTCGACACGGCAGCTCTCATTTGTCCTCTTGCGACCAGAGGGAAGGTCTAAACCAATCCTGGCCCGTCAGTGAAACGGATGGCTCTGACGCCACACGAAGCCAGGTAACTTCCAGAATTCTTGTAGGGCGGTTCTCCGTGAGCTAGGCATCCGGCGTACCTCCTTACTTGGTAATATTCCCAGATATACGCGAGCGTTCTGGAATGTGATGGGTTGTCGCTTCGCCGTCTGAATAGCAAAAGCTCTTGCGGCTGCGGCGTTTTGGAGCCGGAGGTAGCTAACAAGGTTCATCTCGTTGTCCTCTTGAAGCGCCAGCGACCTATATCTTGGGTCCGATTGGGTCCAGCGCCGACCTCGCCTTCCTCAAGCCTGTTCCGATCCAAGTCATCAAGCTCATGGCAGTGGGGACATCTTCTACCTGTGCCCCAGAACTGCCCTTGGCCTTGCTGGCGATTTGTGACAGGGGTTGTGACATAACTGCCCGAGCCAAGGGGGTAAATCAGGCCACAATGCTGCTCATCGCTGCACTGTGTCGGATCGTGAAATCGGCGATATCTCCCGCACCCTCAATCAGTTCTGCCTCTTCTTGCTCACGCTTGCCGACAGTGGGGACAGAATTCGCAACGATGAGGTCGTCGGTTCGATCCCGACTAGCTCCACCATTCCTTCCTCTCCGTCCTTTCTCCCGATATATTTGTTGCCGGAGATGACCATGCGGAACGTGCTATTGCTCCTCGCGGTGGGCGTGGTTGTGGCGGGGTGCCGGTCGCGTCCCACGTTCCACGTGACGGTCAATGCCAACCTGTGCTGCGACGTCCAGCAATACAAACTGACGGTGAATGGCACGGAGGCGGGGCCGTTCGCAGCGCTGCAGGCTTACGAGTTCGATGCGCCTGCGACCGCGGGCTCCGATGAACCGCTCGCGATGATGCCCGCCATCCGCGCGCAGGTGCGGTATGTCTGCGGATGGCAAGATGTGCAGGTTGCCCTGTACCCGCCCAGCCGTGCCGCGATAGAGCACGCGAAAGGCCCGTTGCAGGTGCAGGCTCTGGTCGACTTCCAGGCGCCGACGTTTGCGGAAGTCAGCGTCTGGGTGGATAACCGCGGTGGTGGTGACGCGGTTCTCTCGCTGGGCGAGACCAAGCGGAGCGTCGCTGCTGGGGCCGCGACGAGCGTCCAATTCCCGTACTACCCAAAATGCGATGAGGCCAAGATTATGCGTCTCAATGGCGGAGTGATCGCTGATCTGCCGGTCGAGCCCAAAAAGATTCCGGCGTACCTGGTGGATACCAGCGGCTCGCGCTGCTACACCTTACGGATGAAGGACTACGTCGTGAGCAGTATCTTCGCTTCGCCCCAGCCCAAGCCGGAGTATGTTTCCAAGCAGAAGGCGCACGCGCTCACCAACGGTCGCGGAGTCGACTACTTCCAGGAAGCAGCGCCCAACTCCATCACGACGATGAACGGTAATGGGTTTTCGGCGAGCCGATTGTCGGTCATGGATGCACGTTGCAAGTGAAGGGAAGCGGACCCCAGCAAGGCTGCGGTTAGGCGGTTCGGCGGGGGGCGCTACTTCGCCTTCGTCCCCATCAGGCGATTGATCATGTCGCGGACGCGTCCGTGGTCCGACGAAGGCACGTTCACGAATTCCAGGCCCATGCGATTCGGGGTGGAGTGCCGCACCAGCGCACGCATGGTGAGCAGGTCGCCTTTGCTGCCTTCCGGCGCGCGGAAACGCAGCTCGATCTCCGCGCCCCCGGGATACTGCTTCGGTCCCATCAGCCCGATGCCGGTGGCGGAGATGTCGCAGGTCTTGGCTTCCAGCATCTCGTCATTGTTGGCGCCATAACGCACCAGGAACTGCGCGTTGGCGCGCGGGCTGGCTCGGCGCTCGATGCCCGTCGCTTCGTTCGTCGTTCCCATAATCTCCGCGATGTGTGGCGTTTCCGCTGTGAATATACAGGAACGCCCGCCGCCAACTCCCCCGAAATGACGGCGGGCATCCGTTCGCTGCGGTGATACCGGCCCCAGCCGGGATCGCCGTGCAGCTGCACTCTCGCCGATGCCGCGCCGACCGTCAAATTACGGAAGTAATGTGGGGATTCGCTTGCAGTCACAACTACTTGAAGTCAAACGACACCAGGGCCGCGCCGCCTGCCTGGGGTTTGTAGGCAAGTTGCATGCGGCGCCCGGGAATGAGCAGTCCGCGGACGTTCCCTTCGAGCACGATGGTGTGCGGCGCCTTCTCGCCTTTGCCGCGGATCTGGACGAAGGATTTGTTGGGCTGTCCGACGGGCGCATCGAAGTAGTCGACTTGCTCGATCACGCCGACCTCAGTCTTCAATCCTTCGAGGTTCGCCGCCCTTCCACCCAGGGACATGCTGCCGCCGCCGGCCGTCGCCGCTGCGGGTTCGCCCATACCGGGGATGCGGATCAGTCCCTGAGCGTGGGCTTCGAGCACCGCGTTCAGCGCCAGGATGCCGCTGATGGTCAGCAGGATCAGCGTCATGAACAGGCCGTCGACCGTCCAGTGCGGCGGCACGCCGATGTCGCCGGTGAATGCCAGGTAGACGATGAAACCGATGGGTATGGCCGCGAGCAGCAACGAGATGCCGATGGCTTTCATGCCGTCTCCCAGGGAAGGATGACCGAAGGAACCATCTAAACTAACGCTTATTCGAGGGTCGACGCAACGCTCTCGCACTTCGCCCTAGCGGCTCGGCTCGGCTGCGTCGTCCCTCGCCCTCGCCCGCGCGCTGCGCCGCGCTACCCGCGTGAGCAAGAAGATACACCCCTGAAGCCGTGCCGGGCCTTAGGATGCATCTTAGTGGGGTGAGCGCGAAGCGAGCGTGGGTTACGAAGTTAGCCAGCGCGAGCTCGAAAGCGCGAGGGGCGACGCAGCGAAGCGTTGCGGCGACCCTGAGATTAAAGTTGGTGCGTCTAATGACGCTCAAGGAGCCTGACTTATGAAGGCATTGTTATGGATCGGTATCGTGTTGGTGGTGCTTGGAGTGCTGTCGTTGATCGTGCCCATCCCGCGCCAGGAGAACCACGGCATCAAGGCCGGTGACGTGAGCATCGGCGTGCAGACGCGCACCGAAGAAAAAGTCTCGCCGATGATCAGCGCGGCGCTGATCGTGGCCGGAGCGGTGATGGCGGTGGCGGGCAGCCGCGCCGGGAAATAACAGGCCGCGGCCCGGCGGTGAGCTTCGAGCTAGAGGCTGGAGGAACGACCAATGGCGAATCCATTCATCCATGTCGAGCTGAACACTCCTGACCCGAAGCGGGCGATAGAGTTCTACTCGAAGTTATTCCAGTGGCAATTGGAGACCATGCCGAACCCTGACGTGCCCGATGGTTCCTACACCTTGATCAAAGTGGGAGAAGGCACCGGCGGTGGCATCATGCGACAGATCCCGGGTGGACCCTCAGGATGGCTGGCTTACGTTCTGGTGGATGACATCCACGCCGCGACTCAAAAAGCGAAGTCGTTGGGCGCCGAGATCATGAAAGACGTCACCGAAGTGATGGGCATGGGCTCGCTCAGCTTCATTCGAGATCCGGCTGGCTCCGTCTTGGGTCTGTGGCAGCCCAAATCGAAATGAAGACTTAACCCGGCTACCAAGAAAAAGGCCGGCTGCGAAGCCGGCCTTTTCTGCTGCGAAAAAGATTTACTGGTTGGTGTTAGGTACGGGATGCGCGCTGCGCTCGGCGATGACCTTCCTGGCGTTCTCCGCCAGTTCTTTCGCCTTGGGCAGCAGCTCGAGCGCCTTGAGCACCTGGGGATCGTCTTCGGTGCGCACGCGCTGGCCTTCCTGCTGGCCATACTCGGCGATGAAGATCTCGCTCTTGATGTTGGAGCGGATCCACTCGTTGTTCTCCATCAGGTCGGCTTCGGTGAAGGCGATCTTCTGGCTGTCGAGGAAGCGCCGGAACTCCTGCATCACGGGTTCGTCCACCGCGAAGTCCTTGCCGATGTGTTTGCCGATCAGGTAATGCTTGGCGAAGTTGAAGAAGGCGTAGTTCTGCAGCAACTGGTCCTGGAAGCGGTTGGTCTTCAGCGCGGGCAGTTTCACGTCGGGCGAGATGCCGCCGCCGCCGTAGACGGTACGACCGCTATCGGTCATCTTCACTTCTTTGCCCGTGGGATTGCCGGCCTCGTCGCGATGATAGTAGTAGTCGTAGAGCGAGACGCCGTTGTAATCGCGCTGGATCAGGCGGCCGCTGGGGGTGTAGTACTTCGCCGTGGTCAGCGCCAGGCCGGTGTTCTCCGAGAGCGGATAGACGGTCTGCACCAGACCCTTGCCGAAAGTGGTCTCGCCGACGATCAAGCCGCGGTCGTGGTCCTGGATGGCGCCGGCAACGATCTCCGCCGCGCTCGCCGTGCCGCGGTTCACCAGCACGACCAGCGGATACTCCTTGCCGCCGTTGCCGTGCGACGCGCGGTAAAGTTTCTCCGGGCTGGAACGGCCGTGGTGCGAAACGATGACCGCACCCTTCTTCAGGAATTTATCCGCGACGCCCACGCCCTCGCTCAACAGCCCGCCCGGATTCTGGCGCAGGTCGAGGATCAGGCCTTTCAGGTCGCCGAAGGAATCGAGCGCGTCTTGCACCTCGTGCTCGGTGTTCTCGTTGAACCCGTTCACGTGGATGTAGCCGATGCCGGGCCGCACCATGAATTTCAGATCCACGCTGTAGCGCGGGATCTCATCGCGCAGCAAGTTGAATTCAAGCGGCTTATCCGTGCCCTCGCGCAAGACGGTGATCTTTACCGGCGTGCCCTTCGGTCCCTTCAACAGGTCGGCGACTTCGCCGGTGTTCATGTTGTCGGTGGGCTTGCCGTCGACGGCGATGATGACGTCGCCCGGGCGGATGCCGGCGCGGTAGGCGGGCGTCCCCACGAAGGGCGCGATGACGATGACTTTATTGTTGCGCGGACCGACTTGCATGCCCACGCCGTAGTACTTGCCACGCTGGTCCTCGCGCAACAGCGCGTAGGCCTTGGGATCGAAGAAGTTCGAATGCGGATCGAGCACGCGCAGCATGCCGGGGATCGCCCCGTTGTAGATGGCTTTGTCGGCATTCACTGGCTCGGCGTAGTTCTGCTCCACCACGTCGTAGACGGTGGAGAAGGTGCGTATGCTATCGCGCACGTCGGAATCGCTCGTGCCCGAGCCCGGCGCTACGCGCTGTCCGAAGACCACGCCCAACAGGCCGGAGAGAATGATGACGGTGAGTACAGGGATCAGGGAACGGCGAAGACTAACAGCCATGGAAGCTTCCTTCACGTGCCATCGGCAAAGACCAGCAACGTCGCGTTGAACGGCAGTATACCATGCGATTTCAGCCGCTTCCGCAGGCTTCCCCGCGAGCAGCTGCTCAGACCCTTACGTAAGATGCCGCCTCATCCCGAAGGGCTGTGGCGGTGCTCCTGTTTAGACGGACGGCCACGCGATTCGATTCATCCAGATCCTGAGACGCCCCGCCGCCAAACCGCAACTTCCGTCTCTTGCCTCGGTTATCATTGGACTATGGACCTCGGAATGCCCGAGCTTCTGTTCATCATGCTGCTGGCCCTGATCATCTTTGGGCCCGCGCAGTTGCCCAAGATCGGCCGGCAACTGGGCAAGGCCCTGGGCGATTTCAAGCGCGCCTCCAACGACTTCAAGAACCAGCTCGAGGACGAGGTCAATCAGCTCGAACTTCAGCAGATGAAGGAAGAGGCGAAGCGGACCTTCTCGCTCGAGCCTCCGGAGGGGACGGTAGCGAAGCGAAGCACGCCCCCGGCTGAGCCGCCCGAACCCGGCGTTGAGTTCTCCGAGCTGAGCCACGATCCAGGCTGGGAAGACCCCGAGCGCAGCATCAAGCCCCCGGCTGCGCCGACGCAGCCGCCGGCTACTCCAACCGCGCCGGCCACGCCACCCGCTACGGCCGAGGCCGGGCCCGCCAAGCCGGCAGGTGACCACGTTGGCTGAACTCGACCTAGAGCCCTCGCCGATCGCCGCCGAGCAACACCCCGCTGGCGGGGGACACTCTGACGAGTTGGCCGGCATGAGCTTCCTTCAGCACCTGGAAGAACTGCGCAAGCGGCTCATCTGGTCGCTGCTTGGTGTGGCGGTGGGCTTCGGCGCCTGCTGGTATTACGCCGAACGCATCTTTGGCTGGATGCAGCGGCCGATCGTCGCCGCGCTGCAGCGCCACAAGCTCGATACGCAGCTCGTCTACACTTCGCCCACCGAGCCGTTCAACATCTACCTGAAGATCGGATTGATCGCCGGCGTGTTCGCCGCGTCGCCGTGGGTGCTCTACCAGGTTTGGCAGTTCATCTCGCCCGGGCTCTACCGCAAAGAGAAGAAGTACGTTGTCCCGTTCATGTTCTCCACGGTGGGACTATTCATGCTGGGTGGCGCGTTCGGATACTGGATCGTCTATCCCGCAGCGCTCGAATTCCTCATCGGCTACGGCGAGCAGTTCAAGCCGATGATCACCATCGACAAGTACACCGACCTGTTCCTCACCGTGATCCTGGGCATGGGCGTGATCTTCGAGATGCCCATCCTCATCTTCTTCCTCGCGGTGATGGGCGTGGTGAGCGCCGGGTTCCTGTGGCGGAATTTCCGCTACTCCATCCTCATCATCTTCATCATCGCGGGCATTCTCACGCCCACCACCGACATCATGAACATGTGCATCTTCGCCGCGCCCATGATCGTGTTGTATATCGCGAGCATCGGGATCGCGTGGCTGGTGCATCCGTCGCGCCGCAACGTCGAGGAGAACGCAGCATGACGCGCGGGGCCACGAAAACGGCCATCGCCCTGGTGCTGGCATTCGCGCTCACGGGATGCGCGCAGGATGATAAGGATAAAGGCGCTGCGCTGGAGAAAGCCGTGCCGTCACCTGCGGCCACAACAAAGATCGACTGGCCCAAGGTGACCGCGCCCCGCATCGACGCCGACCGCGCCTTCCAGTACGTGAGAGACCTCTGCGCCATGGGGCCGCGACCGGTCGCGAGCGCGGCGCATAGAAAGATGGAGGAGTACATCGTGGCTCACTTGCCTGGCGCGCAGATCGGGGTGCAGATAGAAGACGACCGCTTCGTGCAGGATTCTCCGCCAGGGAAGTATCCGCTGCGCAACATCGTCGCCAAGTTTCCCGGGACCAAGGATGGCGTGATCGTCCTCGCCTCCCACTACGACACCAAGATGATCCCCGGCTTCGTGGGCGCGAACGACGGCGCGTCGTCCACCGCGCTGCTGCTCGCCATCGGCGACCAGTTGCGCGCCGGGATGAAGAACGGCAAGCGCGCAGGCTACTCCGTGTGGCTCGCGTTCTTCGATGGCGAGGAGGCATTCGGCGCGAACATCAACGACGCCGACGGGCTCTATGGCTCGAAGCACCTCGCCGAGAAGTGGCAGCAGGACGATAGCGCGAAGAAGATCAAGGCGTTCATCCTCGCCGACATGATCGGCGACAAAGACCTCGACGTGTTGCGCGACGCGAACTCCACGCCCTGGCTGCTCGACCTGATCGCGGCGGCGGCGGTGCCGCTCGGCCACCAATCCCATTTCTTCAATGCGCAGACGCAGATGATCGACGACCACATCGCCTTCAAGGACGCCGGCGTGCCCGTCGCCGACCTTATCGACTTCAGCTACGGATACCAGAACGCCTTCTGGCACACCACCGAAGACACGGTGGACAAACTCAGCCCGCGCTCGCTCGCCATCGTGGGCGACACGATGCTCCAGGCCGTCTGGATGCTGGACGCGAAGTAAAAGCCCCTAAGCTCTTCGGCCTGAGGCCGGATCAGGAGAGTGGCAAGCGCGGAAGAGAGAAGTAGACTAGGCGTAGATCCTCCGCGCGCAAAAGACGGCGCGCGAAGGATGACAGTGTTGGTTGGAGAGCATCGTGAAGTTCCAAAGATTTGAGGTCCCCGGTCTTGCGCACTACTCCTACGTGCTGGGCGCGGCGGGCAAGGCTGTGGTCGTCGATCCCCAGCGCGACATCGACACCTACCTCGACTACGCCGCGGCCAACGACCTGAAGATCGCGTACATCCTCGAGACGCACATCCACGCCGACTATTGTTCGGGCGCGCGTGAGTTGGCGGAAGCGACCGGCGGTGAGTTATGGCTGAGCGCGCACGATGCGGGCGAAGACTTCGCCTACAAGTTTGCGCATCACGGATTCCATGATGGCGAGGCGCTGGAATTCGGCGAGGTGCGCATCGTCGCGCTGCACACCCCCGGCCACACGCCCGAGCATCTTTCGTTCCTCGTCTACGACACCAAGCGCTCGGCGACCACGCCCATGCTGATGCTCTCCGGCGACTTCGTCTTCGTCGGGTCGTTGGGACGTCCCGACCTGCTGGGCGAGGCGGCGAAGCAGAAGCTTGCCGGCCAACTCTACGATTCGCTGCATGGAACGATCGCGGCGCTGCCCGACGGCCTCGAAGTCCATCCCGCGCACGGTGCCGGCTCGATGTGCGGCGCCGGGATGGGCGACCGTCCGCAGACCACGCTGGGCTACGAGCGGCTCTCGAACATGTTCTTCGCCGACCGCGATAAGCAGACCTTCGTGGAGCACATCCTCGCCACCGTGCCGCCGTTCCCGGACTACTACCGCCGGATGAAGGAAGTGAACTCGGAAGGGCCCCCGCTTCTCGCAAAAAAGACCGGCGGCACCGAACCGCCGCGCGCGCTCCCCATCGAAGAGTTTCGGAAAATGGTTCTAGACGTTAATCCGAACGGCGGCGAACCCGTCGTCATCGACCTGCGCCGCCCCGAGGCTTTTGGCGGTGCGCACATCCCCGGCGCGTTCTCGATCGGACAAGCGCCCATCTTCGCGAATTGGGCGGCGTGGGTCGTGCCCTACGACAAACCCATCCTGCTGGTTGGCGACGCGTCGACCGGCTCTTCGAACTATGACGAAGCGCGGCGCGCGCTCATCCGCGTGGGGCTCGACGATGTTCGCGGATATCTCAAGGGCGGCATGACGGCGTGGGTCGAAGCCGGACACGAGCAGGCGCATGTTCCCCAGATATCCGTGAGTGAGTTGAACGAGCGTACTCGCGACGGCGGCATGGTCGTGCTCGATGTACGCAGCGATAGCGAATGGGCTGCCGGGCACATCCAGGGCGCCACGCACATCATGGGTGGCGACCTCGCAAAGCGTGCGGGCGAGCTGCCGCGCGACCGCAAGATATACGCCGTCTGCGGCGCGGGATACCGCTCCAGCATCGCCACCGGCGTGCTCAGGCGCGCCGGTTTTCGCGACGTGGTGAACGTCGACGGGGGCATGGGCGCGTGGAACCGGCAGAAGCTGCCGGTGGTGAAAGAAGAGCAGGCGGTTGCGGCGCGATGATGGCTGGTTTCGGTGACTCGGCCCCAGCATCAGTTCTTCGCTGCTAGAATCCGAAGCGATGCCACAGAACTGGATCTTCTGGCTGGCGTTCAATCTCTTTGTCCTCGGCATGCTGGCGCTCGACCTGGGCGTCTTCCATCGCAAGGAGCACGTCGTAAAGTTCAGAGAGGCGCTCGTCTGGACGGCGGTGTGGGTCGCATTCGCGGGCGCGTTTGCCGTGCTGCTGCTTTTCTTTGGCCAGACGATGGCGGCCAGCCCGCGCCCCAACGCCGAGCTCTCGCTCGAGTTCCTCACCGGATACCTGATCGAGGAATCGCTCTCCGTCGATAACCTGTTCGTATTCCTGCTGATCTTCCGCTACTTCAAGGTGCCCAAGAACGAACAGCATACGGTGTTGTTCTGGGGGATCATCGGCGCGCTGGTGATGCGCGCGCTCTTCATCTTCGCCGGCATCGGGCTGATCAACCGCTTCCACTGGCTGATCTACGTGTTTGGCGGCTTCCTGGTCTACACCGGCCTGAAGCTGTTCAAGCAGGAGCACGCGGAGGTGCATCCGGAGCGCAATCCGCTGGTCAACCTCTTCCGCAAGATCATGCCGGTGACGCGCGACTACCACGGCAAGCATTTCTTCGTCCGGCAAGACGCGCGCTTTTACGCCACGCCGTTGGCCATCGTGCTGCTGGTCATCGAGACCACCGACGTGGTCTTCGCCGTGGATTCCATCCCGGCGGTGCTGGCCATCACGCGCGATCCGTTCATCGTCTACACCTCGAACGTGTTCGCCATCCTCGGATTGCGTTCGCTTTATTTCGCGCTCGCCGGATTGATGGAGCTGTTCCACTTCCTGCACTACGGTCTGGCCGTGATCCTCACCTTCATCGGCTTGAAGATGATGGCCTCGAACTACGTCCACGTGCCCATCTGGGCGGCACTTGGCGTCGTGATCGGCGTGCTGGCAGTCTCGGTGATCGCGTCCATCCTCATTCCCCATAAGAAGAGCGAGACGGAGAGAGAGCTCGGCTGAACCCCGCGCGGCGTCGGCTATGATGAAGTGACATGGCTGCCCGCACCATCACCGTGAACGTCCCGCCGCGTCCCTACGACGCGGTCATCGAGACGGGCTCGCTCGCCCGCGCCGGCGCCGCCATCGCGGCGCTGATCCCAGCCGAGGCGCGCGTCTTTGTGGTGACGAACCCGGTCGTCCGCGGCAAGTGGGGCAGCACGCTGGAACGGTCGCTGAAAGCCGCGAAGGTGCGCGCGGACTTCCTCGAGATCCCCGACGGCGAGCGCGCGAAGATCATGGCGACGATAGAGAACCTTGCTGGACGCATGCTCAAGGCGGGCGCCGACCGGGGCACGGTCGTGGTCGCGTTCGGCGGCGGCGTGGTCGGCGACCTGGCCGGCTTTCTCGCGTCCGTGTTCATGCGCGGCGTGCCCGTGATCCAGATCCCGACAACGCTCCTCGCGCAGGTGGATGCCGCCATCGGTGGCAAGACGGCGGTGAATCTTTCCGCGGGGAAGAACCTGCTCGGCACCTTCCATCAGCCGCTGGCGGTGCTGATCGATCCCGCGGTGCTGGCCACGCTGCCCGACCGCGAATTCCGCGCGGGACTCTTCGAAGCTCTGAAGTGTGGCGTGATCTCGAGCCCGGAGATATTCGCATTCATGGAAAGCAAGCGCGAGCGCATCCTCGAGCGCGATCCGGCAGCGCTGGAATGGCTGATCGCCGAGACGGTCGCAGTGAAAGCGCGCGTGGTCGGTGCCGACGAACGCGAGGCCGGACTGCGCCGCATCCTGAATTTCGGACACACCATCGGACACGCGCTCGAAGCGGAGACCAAATACAAGCAATACCTGCACGGCGAAGCGGTGGCGTGGGGCATGGTCGCCGCCACCATGCTGGCGGTGGCGATGCAGAAGACGCCGCCGGAGATCGCGCAGCGCATCATCGGGGCAGTGCTGGCGTATTCGCCGCTGCCTAGGGTGAACGTGCGTCCCAAGAGCGTGCTGAAACGCCTGGCGATGGACAAGAAAAGCCGCAACGGCGTGCCCCACTTCGTGCTGCCGCTGGAGATCGGCAAGGTGGAAGTCACCAATGAAGTGCCGCCGGAGATGGTGATCCACGCGCTCGACGAGGTGCGCTACCTTTCCAAGTGGAATGCCGGGGATTGATGGTGATGAAAACGGTTGATACCAGGCCGGGCGACGCCTCTGCGGAAGCCAGCGGCACACGCCCTGCCGGCTCCACCGACGAGCGCGCCGCCGCGGCCCAGGTGCGGCAGATGTTCACTGCCATCGCGCCGCGCTACGACCTGCTCAACCATCTGCTCTCCTTCAACGTCGACCGGTTGTGGTGGAAGCGTACCGCGCGCAGCTTCTCAGCTATCTTGGCGCGGCCTGATGCGCGCGTGCTTGACCTGTGCTGCGGCACCGGCGACATGACGCTGGCGCTGGCGCGGGAATCCCAGCGACAGGGCGGCGGGACGTCCGCGGGTACCCCGGCAATACTGGGCGCCGATTTTTCCCACGCCATGCTCACGCGCGCGCAGCAGAAGTTTGCTGCTGGAGAGAAGGCCAGCGCCATCGAAGCCGACGCGCTCGCGCTCCCCTTCGCCTCCGCGTCCTTCGACCTGGTGACCTCAGCTTTCGGTTTCCGTAATCTCGCCAACTACGATGCTGGACTGGCGGAGATCTTCCGCGTGCTGCGCGCGGGCGGGGAAGCCGGCATCCTCGATTTCGGCGAGCCGCGCGGTGTGATGGGCGGCGTCTATCGGATGTATTTCCGTCACGTGTTGCCGGCGGTGGGCACGGTGATCTCCGGCGTCCGCGGACCGTACGCATATCTGCCCGTGTCGGTCGAACGCTTTCCTGCGCCCGAACAGATGCTCGCGCGCATGCGCGCCGCCGGGTTCTCGAGCGTCTCGTGGACGCCCTACACCTTCGGCATCGCCGGGCTTTATCGCGGGAAGAAATAACGATCGCGGCAGGAAGTAAGAAAGAAGTTCAGCCCGTCGCGGAGCGTTCCAGGGCGGCCGCCGCTTCCGGTCGTGCCGGGAGCTCGCGGAAGGTATCGCGCAGCCCCTCTTCCACGGTGAAGCGGATGACCTGGGAATATTCCGCACCCAGCAGACGCTCGAGCCGCGAGCAATCCATCAGGAATGTTCCCACCATGTAAGGGAAGGCTTCCGGCGGGATGCCGGAGATGCCCAGGTTCCACAGCAGGCGCAAGACGGCGGCGCAGGTAAAGCGTCCGGGGAGTCGTACGATCTTCGAGTTTGCGATGGCGGCGGCTTGTGCGATGGTGACTGCCTCGCCGCGTCCGGCAACGTTGAGTATGGCCATCGCGCGGCGATCTTCTTTCCGGCGCAGCAGCCACGCGATGAGGCGCGCGATGTCGTCCACGTGCAAGAACTGGAAGCGCGTTTTCGGATACTGCTTGCCGAAGGGCAACAGCAAAGGCAAGCGCTTGCCCTTCTGCCGCCAGCGTTTGGCGATGCGTCCGCTGCCCGTGGGCGTGCCACGCAGCGCGCCCACCAGATAATTCTGCATCGTCGCGCCCACGAAGATGTGCGGACGCAGCAGGTACGTGCTGCACGCGCCCAGCCTCTGCGCGCGGGCCTGCACCACTAGGTCCGCCTCGCGCTTGTGCACCGCGTAAGGCAGCGTGTGCGCCGCCAGCGGATAACTCTCGTCCACCGCGTGCGGCAGCTCCGGCCCGTAAGCGGAGACGCTGGATGGGAAGATGAACTTGGTGACGCCGCCGCCCATGCGATTCACTTCGGTGATGGCTTCCATCACGCGCGCGGTGCCGGCCACGTTGATCTGCCACATGCGGTCCACGTCGAGCACTCCGGTGCGCAGTGGATCGATGACGAAGGCAAGATGGATGACCGCGCTGGCGCGAACGTCGCGCAGCAACTCGACCATCAGCGCGCAGGATGACTCGTCGCCCAGGTCGATGGCGCGGAAGGCGTGCAGGCCCGCGCCGGCGGGAGCGCGCATGTCCACGCCCACCACGTCGAAATCGCGCAGCTCCGGGAGCAGTCGCATTCCCAGGTTCCCGGCAACGCCGGTCACGACGACGCGCGGCTTGGCGGCGGCTTCCGTCACGTTTATTTCGGAGCCTCTGGTTTCGGAGCCTCTGGTTTCGGAGCCTCCGGTCGCGCCGGTTCCGCCGCGTCGGGTTTGGCTTCGGGCGACTTCGCTTCGGGCGTTTCCGCAACCTCCGGCTTGGAGGGAGCGAAATACGCCGGGTTCAGGTTGGGCTTGCCGGCAGAGAACACCTGCTTGATGGCCTCGTCCTCTTTCTGGTTCCGCAGCGCGCTCCTGATGTCTTCGCGGACCTCCGTGAGCGGCACCGCGCGGCGGCTCTCTAACTTGTAGAAGACGTAGGCGGAGGGCTCGTCGATGAGCGCGCTGTATTGCCCTGCCTGCAGGGCGAAGATCTTCTCCTCATGCGCCGGCGGCAACTGGCCGCGATGGATGGCGACAGCTTCCGTGTCGGGCGCGGCGCTCTGCAGTCCGGCCACGGTGAACGCATCTTTCTGTAACTTGTCGAATGCTTCGCCCGCCTTGGCGCGTTCCACCAATTTTTCCGAGTAGGCTTTGCGCGCGGCAAGTTGCTGGTCGTAGGGCAGCTCGGGCGATGCCCCCAGCTTCGCCGCCGACGGGCTGTCGGGCGCGGCAGTGGTGGCCTTGTCTTCCGCTTTCGTGGCTTCCGGCTTCTTGTCCGGCGGCGCCTGCACCGCCGCCTTCTGCTGCGGCTTGGGGACCACGATGCGGCGGATGGTCGCCTCTTCGAACTCGTTCTTGTGCCCGTTGTAATACGCGATCACATCGGCCTCGGGAATGTTCGCGAACCGCTGCTGCAGGTGGCGGTGCAGGGCTTCTCCGAGGGCGGCGATGCGGCCCATCCAGATAGCCTCGGCGGTCTGCGGATCCTGCTCGAGCTTGAGCTTGCGCGCCTCGTTATCGATCAGCAGGCCACGGACGTAGTACTCCGCGAGCTGCCGCTTGTCCGCCTGTTGCGCGCGCGGGCCGAGCCCGGCGACCAGCATCTCGAACTGTGACTTGGTGACCGCGCGCATGCACGTTCCCGGCGGCGTGCCCGGACGGGGCGGCACCACCAGGGCGGGCACGTTCGCGCCTTGCAGCGCGCACAATCCGCTCACGAACATCACCGGCGTGCTCGGGCCGACAACGCCGGCGGTGCCAGATGACGCGGCCCGGGATGACGCGGGCGCGCTGGGACCGGCCGTTTGTCCGGCGGCGGACTTCTTCCTTGTGCCCGGCGTGCTTGTGCCCGGCATGCTTGTGCCCGGCGTGCTTGTGCCCGGCGTCGTTCCGGTCGCGGTCGCGGGCGTGCCGGTCTGCGCGGCGGTGAGGGCGGTGATCAGGAAAGCTACAAAAAGGATGGCGAGCCTGCGTGGCATGCGGTTCTCCTGGGTTTCTTCCGAGTGTTTCTTCTGGCTCATTGCGGACGGCGGCAAAGCGAGAATCGTAGCACGCCAGGCGCCGCCGCCGGCGCTTGCCGACTGCGGCGCCGTGGCGGGTAAGATGGAGGGACGCGATGCCTATTCCCGCCACGGTGACGCCGGTGGACTCGATGCGCGCGGAAAAGCGCGCGGTGGCGCAGAACTCCGTCTTCGCCGCCGCCGCCATCACCGCCCTCAAGATGCTGGTCGGGATCTCGACCGGCTCACTCGGCATCCTCTCGGAAGCGGCGCACTCGTTGCTCGATCTCGTCGCCGCCATCATCACGCTGGTCTCGGTCCGCGTCTCCGATAAGCCGGCCGACGCCGACCATCAGTATGGCCACGGCAAGGTCGAGAACTTCTCCGCCTTCCTCGAGACGGGTCTGCTGCTGCTCACCTGCGTGTGGATCCTGTGGGAGGCAGGGAAGCGCCTCTTCGTCCATCATGTGGAGATCGAGCCCAGCGCCATGGCCTTCCTGGTGATGTTCTCTTCTATCGCAGTGGACTGGTGGCGCTCGCGCGCGCTAAAGCGCATCGCGGTGAAGTACGACAGCCAGGCGCTCGCGGCTGACGCGCTGCATTTCTCCACCGACGTGTGGTCGAGTCTGGTGGTTGTGATCGGACTGACCGTGGTCGCACTCGGCCGGAAGTATGGACTCACTTGGGTGCAGATCGCCGATCCCATCTCCGCACTCTTCGTCGCCGGCTTCACGCTCTACGTGAGCTCGCGGCTGGCGCGCCAGACCATCGACGCCCTGCTTGATGCCGCGCCCGCGGGCATCCGCAACCAGATCGTGGGCGAAGTGGAGCGCGTGCCGGGCGTGCTCGAGGTCGTGGGAACGCGCATCCGGCGCGCCGGCAACCGCTATTTCGCCGATCTGACGGTGGGGCTGAGCCGCAACGTCACCTTCCAGCGCGCCGAGCAAGTGGTGCTCGAGGTCACCGCCGCCGTCCATCGCGTGCTGCCCGATGCCGACGTGGTCGTCCACTCCGCCCCGCGCGCTTCCGCGGGCGAGAACATCTTCGACCGCATCCGCGGCGTGGCCACGCGCTACAACTACAACGTGCACGACGTCAGCGTGCAAGACCTGCGCGGACGCCTGCACGTGGAGCAGCACCTCGAGCTCGACCACAAGCTCACGCTCAAGCAGGCGCACGACGCCGTCACCGAACTCGAGGGTGAGATCCGCAAGGAAGTGCCGGAGATCAAGACCATCCTCACGCATATCGAGAGCGAGCCGGCGACCATCGAGCCGGGCGATGTCAGCGTGCGCGACGCCGCGCTGGCCATGCGGCTCAAACGCATCGCGACCGAGTTTCCCGAGATCCTCGACATGCACGAGATCGAGTTGAAGATGGTCCGCGGACGGCTCTACGTCTCCTGCCACTGCACCATGGCAGACGACTTGCCGCTCACCCGCGTCCACGACATCGCGACCGAACTCGAGATCCGCTTCAAGCAGGAAGCGCCGGAGCTGTTCAAGGTGCTCATCCACACCGAACCGCAAACGGATAATCGGCGCTGAGATTGAGTCATTGGTTCATTGAGTCATTGCTTCATTGTTTCCCAGACGTTAGGCTGCCGCCGTGTACAAATCTGAAGAGTTGAAGCTGCGCACCAAGCGATTCGCGATTCGCGTCGTCAAGCTATGCCGCGCCCTGCCAAAGAATGACGAGGGCCGCACGTTCGGCAGGCAGTTGATGCGGGCGAGTACCTCTGTAGCGGCCAACTATCGGGCAGTCTGCCGAGCCCGGTCTCACTCTGAGTTCGTGGCAAAGATCGGCGTAGTGGTTGAGGAGATCGACGAAACTGTCTTCTGGCTGGAGTTTTTAGTGGATGTCGAGATCATCCGCCCAGCCCGTATGAGCGAGTTGCTTCGCGAGGCGAATGAGCTGCTAGCGATCCTGGCGGCCTCGCAGCGAACTGCTAAAACCTCTGGACCCCGCCGTAAATGAATAAATGAGGCAATGAACCAATGAGTCAATCCGTCAGCGCTTCCGCGTTACGCGTAGATGTTGAACGATTCGTCGTCACCGCGACCTCCGGCCACGCGATCGTGGTCGATTCCGATCGCAAGCGGAATACCGCCTCCGGCCCGATGGAGCTCGTTTTGATGGCACTGTGCGCCTGCACCGCCACCGACGTCGACATCGTGCTGCGCAAGAAGCGTGAGCCGTTCACCTCTCTCGAAGTGCGCGCTGAAGCTGAACGTGCAAAGGACCCGCCCCAGGTCTACACCGCGATCAAACTTGTCTACACCGTCGGCGGCAAGGTGGCGAAGAAGGCCGTGGAGCACGCGATCCGGCTTTCAGAAGAAAAATACTGCTCGGTCTCGGCCATGCTGCAGAAGACGGCAAAGATCACGGCTGAGATCGTTTATCTTCCCTGAGTTAAGCGCGCGAATGTGATGCAGCTCGCGCCCCGGTTTGCTAGTCTGAATATTCATGACCTCGAAATCAGTGATCCTGTTCTCGCAGCCCGGCTGACCGCCGTGTCGCCAAGCCCAGGCCTACCTTTCGGAGAAAGGTATCGAGTACACGCTGAAGGACGTGAGCGCCGACCATGGTGCCGTCTTCGAGCTGGTACGCACTTACAACAGCCGCAGCACGCCGACCTTCGTCATCGGCGATCAGGTCGTGATCGGATTCGACCGGGAGAGACTTGACCAGCTCCTCGCAGAGTAGGACGTCGCAGGGTAGGACCAGCTCGCTGCGCGGCTATCTGTTCATCGCCGCGGCCACGTTCTTCTGGGGACTCTCCGCCACGCTCGGCAAGCTGGTGTTCAACGGCGGCCTGGTCACCGGCGCCACGCCACTCGGTCCGGTGATCCTGGCACAGACGCGGACAACTTTTTCTCTTCTACTCCTCTTTCCTCTTCTCCGGCTAATAGGCAAGCGGGCACCCGCTGCGATGACGCGCCGCGACCTGCTCTTCGCCTTCGCCGTCGGCATCTTCGGCATCGCCGGCTCGAACTACTTCTACTACCTCGCCATCCAGCAGACCTCGGTCGCCACGGCGATCATCCTGCAATACACCGCGCCCGTCTGGGTGCTGTTGTACATGGTCGCGCGACGCCTGCAGCGCGCGACCTGGCAGCGGCTCGCGGGCGTGGGGATGGCGGTCGCGGGCGCGGCGCTCGCCATCGGCGCGTTCCAGTCCGAAGGCGTTCGGCTGAACGCCATCGGCGTGATCGCCGCATTACTTGCCGCGCTCACGTTTTCTTTCTACAACGTTGGCGGACGCGAACTGGTCGCGCGCTTCGATCGCTGGTATGTGGTGCTCTACGCCATGGCCGGCGCCTCGCTGTTCTGGCTCCTGGTGAACCCGCCGTGGAAGATCTGGGCGGCGCACTACACCGCCAGCCAGTGGCTCTTCCTGTTTGTGTTCGCGTGCGTCTCGATGCTGGTGCCGTATTTGCTCTACTTCGCCGGACTGCACCACCTCGACGCCACGCGGGCCATCGTGGTGAGTTGCCTCGAGCCGGTCTTCGCCATCAGCTTTGCGTGGGCGTTCGTCCACGAACGTGTGACGGCGCTGCAGGTGCTGGGGATGGTGATCGTGATCGCCGCAACCATCATCGTGCAGCTGTCAGACGCGAGCACGCAGAAGCTCACGCCGGATGACTAGTCGCAGCCGAAACGATGACTAGTCCAGCTGCTTGCCCTTGGTCTCCGGTAGCTGCGTGGCGACGAGCGTCGCCAAAAAGAACGACGCGGCGCAAAGGAAGAATGCGCCGCCCAATCCTTTCGACTCCGCCACCCATCCGATCACGAACGGCGAGATCGCGCTCATCGTCCGCGCGCCGTTGTAGGTGAACCCCAGCGCCCGCGCCCGCACTGACGTAGGGAACATCTCCGCCCCAATGATCCCGGAGCCGGAAAAGAATCCGGTCCCGAAGAACGCGATGGGCGTCCCCAGCACCAGCAGCAGCCAGAAGTTGTGCGCCATGGCGTAGAGCGGCACCAGCAGCGCGGCCATCAGGGTATAGAGGATGAAGCTGCGGCGGCGGCCGATCCAGTCTGCCACCCAGCCGAAGCTGGCATAGCCGGGCAGCATGCCGGTGAGGTTCAGCACCACCAGCAGCACCGTCTTCTGCGCTTCCGAGAAGCCGAGGCCGCCGCGGTCGGGCGCGAGCGTGAAATATGCGGGCACCCACGTGAACAGGCCCCACCATCCGAACATGCCAAAGAAATTCAGGAAGAGCAGCGCGAGCGTGCGCGGTCCATACTCGCCGTGGAAGAGTTCGGCAAACTTCACGTCGGGCTTGAGCTTGACCGCGCCAGAAGCCCGCTGCTCCTGCCACATCTTCGATTCCGGCACGTCCTTGCGGATCCACAGGATGACCAGCGCGGGCAGTACGCCAACGAAGAAAACCGCGCGCCACTGAAAGCGCAGCATCACCGCCCAGACCGCGAACGCCGCAAGGGCAAAGCCGATGGCCCACGAGCTCTGCACGATGGAGAGCGCCTTGGCGCGCAGGTTCGTTGGCCAAGTCTCGGCAACCAGCGTGGCGCCGGTGTTCCACTCGCCGCCCATGCCGAGTCCGAGGATGAAGCGGAAGGCGGCGAGCATCAGTACCGAGGTGGAGAGTCCGGAAGCGAACGAGCACAGCGAATAAGTAAGGATGCTGAGCATGAGTGCGCGCTTGCGTCCGATGCGGTCGGCAACGAAGCCGAACATCAGTCCGCCGATGCCCGAGGCCACCAGCGTGAGCGTGTTGAGCAGCCCGGCTTGTTTCTGCGTCATGCCGAGATCGCGCATCACATGCACGAGCACGAGCGAGTAGAGCATGACGTCGAAGGCGTCGAGCATCCAGCCGAGCGCGGCGGCGATCAGTGTGCGCCGCTGATCGCGGGTGGAGGTGGAGAACGTCGCCGGGACGGGAGCCGCGGAGATTGACATGGGGTCCGTGGACATGGGGTCCGTAGACATGGAGCCGGGATTATATGCGACCGGCTAGTCGGAGCTTTCCAGCAGACGGAAGTAGCGGCGCGCGCGTTTCACGTCGCGGCTGATCTGTTCGCGGAGCGCGTCCACGGATGGGAACTTGATCTCGTCGCGCAGGCGGCGCAGGAAACATATTTCCACGCGCGTCTCGGCGAGCACGTCGATGGGATGGAAGTTCAGCAGGTGCGTCTCGATTGCGAACGAGTCGGCGCCGAAGGTGGGGCGGTTGCCCACGTTGGTGACCGAGTCGAACCGCTCCTCGCCCACCCGTGTACGCGAGATGTAGACGCCGTCCCGGGGCACAAGCTCGTCGTAGCGCGAGAGGTTGATGGTCGGCACGGTGTACTTGTGGCCATAGCCGCGTCCGCGGCCGGGGGTGGAGACGATGTTGAAGACACGCCCGAGCAAACGCCGCGCCCGCCCGACTTTGCCTTCGCGCAACAGCTCGCGGATGCGCGAGCTCGAGACCACGTCGCTGCCCACGCGTAGTTCGGGATAGATGACCACCTCGTACCCGGCCGCTTTGCCGAATTCCTTCAGCTTTTCCACGTTGCCTTCCGCCTTGTGCCCAAAGTGGAAATTCGCGCCTTCATGTACTTCTTTAGCTTTCAGCCCGTTGCCGATGATCTCAATGGCAAAGTCACGGGGCGGCGTGAGCGACAGATCGCGCGTGAAGGGCAGCACCAGCACGGCATCGAGTCCGGCCTGCTCGAGCACTTGCAACTTCTCCGGCAGCAGCGTGAGAAGTTTCGGCGCAACGTCCGGGCGCAGGACACGCATCGGGTGCGGATCGAAGGTCACTGCCATCGCCTTCGCGCCGAGTCCCTTCGCGCGCGCGACCACTTCCTTCAAGACGAGCTGATGCGCACGGTGGACGCCATCGAAGTTGCCCACGCTCAGCACCGTCGGACCAAATCCGGCGGGAACGTCTTTGAGTTTGCGGAAGACTTTCATTCGAAGATCAGCATTAGAAACTCAGCATTCGAAACTCAGCATTCGAAACTCAGCCTCACAAGATCAGCACTAGATCTCAAACTCCAGCTTGAGCCCGTCGTGGGCCAGGCGGACGTGTGGCGGCAGCCCAGCATTCGTCTCCTCGTGCGGCAGGTCGTGCGAGATGTGGGTGAAGAACGCGCGCCGCGGCGAGAGCTCTTCCACCAGGCGCAGCGAGTTCTCGACCGTCGAATGCGTGGGGTGCGGCTTGTGCCGCAGCGCATCGAGAAAAAGGATGTCCAACCCGCGCAGCTGCGCCTTCGATGCCGCGGGGATGTCGCTGAAGTCGGTGAGGTAGGCAGCGCTGCCAAAGCGGAAGCCGTGGATGGCGTCGTCGCCATGCATCACGCTGACCGGCTCGATGCGCGCGCCGAAGAGTTCGAATACACCGTCGATGGGCTGGAGTTCGACCTGCGCCTTGCTCGGATACTTGTTCTGCTCATCGAAGATGTAGCTAAAGATCCTCTGCAACGAGCGCGCCGTGTGCGCATCGGCATAGAGTGGCAGCCGGCCGGGATGGTGGAAGCTGAGCGGACGCAGGTCGTCGAGCCCGAGGATGTGGTCGGCGTGTCCGTGGGTGTAGAGCACGGCGTCGAGCTTGCGGATGCCGGCGCGGATAGCCTGCTCGCGGAAGTCAGGCGTGGTATCGATGAGCACGTGTTTGTCCGCGTACTCGAGCAGCACGGAAGGACGCAGCCGGCGATCGCGCGCGTCTTTGCTGGTGCATACGGCGCAGTCGCAGCCGATGGTGGGCACGCCCATCGACGTGCCGCTGCCGAGCACGGTGAGCGTCGCTTTCATTTGATTCGCGTAGGTCCGGGACCGCTGGGAAGGGATGGCCCGCCCGGCATGTGCACCGCCGGCGGATCATTGATGGCGTTCATCACCTCCACCCACGCCATGCGCAGCTCGTAGAGCGCCTGCTGCAGCATGTTCTTTTCGGCGTCGGTGAGATTGCCTTTGGTCTTTTCCTGCAGCAGCGCGATGGTGTCGATGGTCTGGCGCGCGCCCATGATGTCCACGCGCGGCTGCTCGCCTTCGGGCGCAGCCATGCCGAGCTGCAACAGCGCCGTCATGTAGAGCGACGCCGCAAAACGCTCGAACGTCATCTCGAACTGCCGCACCTCGCGGCCGGCAAGTTTTTCCTTGAGCTGCTCGTCGAGTTTGCGGTTGGTCTCGTCGTAGGCGGTTTTCTGCTGCGCCAGCTCTTCGTCGGTCAGCGGCGGCGGCATCTGCGGCTCGTCGGGCGCATGCCCCTGCGTTTCCGGTGCGGGGACGACTCTTGCCGACTCCGTCACGGTTGCTGGATCCGTCGCAATCGGGGCGGCGCTTGCCTTCTGCTCTGCGACGGCCACGGCCGGCGGAGCTTCTTCTCTATCCGGCGGCGCGTCGGGACGAATGTCCCCCTCGGCGGTGAACTTGCGACGATCACTTACCACGAACTCTGTCTGTTTTTCCTTAGCCATGGTTCTCCATTGTTTCACTTGTTCATTGCTTCATTGACTCATTGCTTCATCGAGCGAGAAAGGAAGCGAGCTTACTCGAGCTTTCGTTCCCTCCACTTCAACCTCAGAGCCGGGCTTGCCTGCTTCGCGCCGGATGTATCCGAGTGCGAGCGTGTGCCGGTTGCCGTTGGGCAGCTGCGCCACGCTGGTGATCTGGCCCACGTCTTTTCCGCAGGCGGAGACTTTCGCGCCCGGTTGCGGCGTGCCCTCCGCGATCTCGAAGCCGGCCAGCGACCGGTGCACCGCTCCGCGCGCGTGGATGCGTTCCACGATCTCCTGCCCGAGGTAGCAGCCTTTGTTGAAGTCGAGCGCACGCTGCTGCGCCGTCTCCTGCGGCAGGTCTTTTTCGCGGATGTCCACCCCGAAGCGCGGCGTGCCTTCGGCCACGCGCGCCAGTTCCAGCGCTTCGTAGCCCACGGGCGTGGCGCCGGCAGCAACGAGTGCGTTCCACAGGCTCTCGGCACTTACAGGCGCCAGCCAGATCTCGATCGTGTCGGGCGTGTCCTTACGGATGACGGTCGCGGCGGAATCGTTCCATGCGGCGGTGACGGCCGTCAACGGCCCGACCGGAACACCGAAGCCTGCCGTGCCGAGAACCTCCACCGCCTTCGAGCCGGTGACGCCGATGGCAGTGAGTTGGGCGCCGAGGTCGGCGACCTCGACCTCGTCCATGATGATGTACTTGTCGAAGAGTTGCAGCACGGTAGCTGCCTGCGACAAGTCGGTCTCCACCAGGAGATGATCGCCGCGGTTGTAGATGTACATGTCGGCGAGGATGTGTCCCTGAGCGTTGAGCAGGAAGTTGTAACTGCCGTGGTCGTTCGCGAGGTCGCGGATATTGTTGGTGACCATGCCATTCATCCAGCGCACGCGGTCGTTACCTCTCACGACCAGCTTGGCACGGCGGCCGAGATCGTATATGCCCGCGCCGGAACGAAGTGCCGCGAACTCCCGGGCCATGTCACCGAAGGACGCAGCCGTCTCCGCGCCGCCGAATTCGCCAAAGCGACCGCCGGCGGAAACAAGCGCGGGATGGAGTGGTGTCTGCATGGACTGAAGCGTGATCCCCAACCCTTGATTATAGCCGCGCAATGCCGCTTGGCCGGGCGCGCCAGAAGGGGCTATCATCACCAGTCACTCAGCCAGTCCACCATTCGTCATTTGCCAGTTCGTCATTTGCTAGTCCCACAGGACTCCAGGAGGAACCATGAAAACGTTGCGCCTGCTCGCCCTCGCGCTCTCCCTTGCCGCTGGCTTCTCGCTCGCGGCGCAAGACATGCACAAGCCGATCCCTAACGCCGCGTTCGACCGTTTGAAGACGCTGGCGGGCAGCTGGGAGGGTAAGTACACCGGACCAGAGGGAAGCTTCACCGGCGCCGCCAGCTTCAAGGTCGTTTCCGGCGGCTCCGCCATCATGCTCAGCATGGACGAAGGCACGGGCGGCGAGATGATCACCATGTTCCATCCCGACGGCCAGAAGCAGCTCATGGCGACCCACTACTGCGCCGGGCAGAACCAGCCGCGCATGAAGTTGAACAGCATATCCGATCCGAACGTGCTGGTCTTCGACTTTGTCGACGGCACTAATGTCTCCGATCCCAAGGCGGACCACATGACGAAGCTGGTCATCCGGATCGTGGACGCCGACCACCACACCGAGGAGTGGACCTCGGAGGCGAGCGGCAAGCTGACGACCGCGAAGTTCGTCTACACCCGGGTGAAAAGCTAGCCGGATGTCCGCGACCCCGAAACCGCCAGCCGCGCGGATGAACGAAAAGAAGCGCATCGCCGTGGTCCCCGGGGACGGCATCGGCAAGGAAGTGATCACCGCCGCGCTCGACGTGCTGCGCGCCACGGGCGCGCCGCTCGCCTTCACCACCTTCGACTGGTCGGCCGACCGCTATCTGAAAGACGGCACCACGCTGCCGGGCTACGCCGATGGTTCTGGCTTCCGCACGCTGGAGCGCGATTTCGACGCCGTCTTTGTCGGCGCGCTCGGCGATCCGCGCGTGCCCTCGAACGTCCACGCCAAAGAGATCCTGCTGGGTATGCGCTTCAAGATGGACTTGTACGCCAACGTGCGTCCGGTGAAGTGTCTCGACGAATCGCTCAACCCGCTCAAGCACGCCCAGGCCGCGGACATCGATTTCGTCGTCGTCCGCGAGAATACCGAGGGCTTATACGTCGATCGTGGGAGCCACACCAAAGCGGGGACGCCGGACGAGACCGCCATCCAGGAAGACGTGAACACGCGCAAGGGCGTGGAGCGCGTCATCCGCTACGCCTTCGATCTGGCGCAACGCCACGGGCGCAAGCAAGTCCTGATGACGGACAAGTCGAACGTCATGACCATCGCGCACGGCTTGTGGCAGCGCGTGTTCAAGGAAGTGGCAGCGGAGTTCCTGCAGATCGCCGCCTCGCATATGTACGTGGACGCGCTCTGCATGCAGATGGTCCGCGACCCCAAGCAGTTCGACGTGATCGTGACCAACAACATGTTCGGCGACATCATCACCGACCTCGGCGCGGCGCTGCAGGGTGGGCTGGGGATGGCGGCGAGCGCGAACATACATCCCGGCAAGACCTCGATGTTCGAGCCGGTGCACGGGTCGGCGCCGCCGCTGGCGGGTAAGGACCAAGCCAATCCCATCGGCGCGATCGCGACGGCGGCGATGATGCTCGCTCACCTTGGCCTCGAAAAAGAGTCAGAGAAGCTGGACCGCGCCATCCTGGAAGCGGTGAAAAAGAAGAAGACGACCGCCGACGTGGGCGGAGCGCTGGGCACGAAAGCCTGCGCTGCGTTCATCGCCGAGCGGGTCGCGCGCGGGTAGTCCTGCAAGACATTTTCTTTGGGGGATAGAGATGAAGATGACGAAGAGCTCTGTTTGGATGTTGTTGCTGGCGCTGTGTGCGCCAGTCTTTTCACAAACCGCCGCACCTGCCGCCCAGCCGCCAGCCGCGGCGGTGCTCAAGCCCTACGACAACCTGGTGGTCGAGAACGTTCCACCCATCCCGATGAGCGTGGTGGAAGACGTGGCACGCTACACCGAGTACCGCACCGCGGGCTTTCGCAGCTGGCATCCGACGAAGCGCGAGATCCTCATCGGCACACGCTTTGCCGACGTGCCGCAGATCCACCGCGTCACCACTCCGGGCGGCGCGCGCACGCAGCTCACGTTCTATCCCGATCGCGTTGGCGGCGGTGAGTACGAACCGAAGCGCGGCAGCTACTTCGTCTTCAGTAAGGACAAGGGCGGTGACGAGTTCTTCCAGTTCTATCGCTACGACGTGGCCACCGGCAACGTGACGCGGTTGACCGACGGCAAGTCGCGCAACACCGCCTTCACTTTCTCCACCGACGGCAACCGCGCCGTCTATGGCTCCACGCGCCGCACCGGCGACGATGTGGATCTCTACGTGATCGATCCCAAGGACCCGGGATCCGATCGCATGCTGGTTGAACTCAAGGGCGGCGGCTGGGAACCGCTTGACTGGTCGGAAGACGACAAGAAGATCGCGCTCGCCGAAGGGATCTCGGCGAACGAGAGCTACATCTGGATCGTGGACGCGGCCACTGGGCAAAAAGAATTGCTCACTCCCAAGGGCGGCGCGGAGAAGATCGCCTACGGCCCGGCGCGATTCTCGAAAGACGGCAAGGGCCTCTACGTCACCACTGACAAAGAGAACGAGTTCCAGCGCCTCGCCTATGTGGACCTGGCAACGAAGAAGCACACCTATCTCACCTCGAACATCCCATGGGACGTGCAGGATCTCGACCTGAGTAAAGACGGCAAGACCATCGCCTTCGTGACCAACGAGAACGGCATCGGGAAACTGTACCTGCTCGATGTGGCGACGGGGAAAGAAAAGCCGGCGCCGCCGTTGCCCCCCGGGAGTGTCGGCTCGGCGAACTGGCACGAGAACTCCACCGACCTGGCCTTCAGCCTGGACAGCGCGCAATCGCCCAACGACGTCTATTCGCTCAACGTTCGGACCGGCAAGATCGACCGCTGGACCATGAGCGAGACCGGCGGCGTGGTCACTACCGACCTGCAGGAACCAGAGCTGTTGAAGTGGAAGAGCTTCGACGGCATGGAGATATCCGGCTTCCTCTATAAGCCGCCCGCCAGGTTCACGGGCAAACGTCCGGTGATGATCAACATCCACGGTGGCCCGGAGGGGCAATCCACGCCCGGCTTCCTCGGCCGCAGCAACTATTACTTGAAGGAGCTTGGCGTCGCCATCCTTTATCCCAACGTGCGCGGCTCGAGCGGATACGGCAAGACCTTCCTCGCGCTCGACAACGGATTCAACCGCGAGAAGAGTTATCAGGATATCGGCACGCTGCTCGACTACGTCAAGACGCGTCCTGACCTGGATAGCGACCGCGTGTTCATCATCGGTGGCAGCTACGGCGGGTTCATGTCGCTTTCCGTCTCCACCAACTACAGCGAAAAGATCTGCTGCTCGGTGGATATCGTCGGCATCTCGAACCTCGTCACCTTCCTCGAGAACACCTCCGGATACCGGCGCGACCTGCGGCGCGTGGAGTATGGCGACGAGCGCGATCCCAAGATGCGCGCCTTCATGGAGAAGATCGCGGCGGTGAACAATGCCGACAAGATCAAGAAGCCGCTCTTCGTGGTGCAGGGCTTCAACGATCCGCGCGTCCCGCGCACCGAGGCGATGCAGATGGTGCAGAAGGTGCGCTCGAGCGGCACGCCCGTCTGGTTCCTCATGGCCAACGACGAAGGCCACGGCTTCGCCAAAAAGAAGAACGCCGACTACCTGTTCTATGCGACCGTCATGTTCATGAAGGAGTTCCTGCTGAAATAATGGAAGCATGGCCGGGCAAGGCGGGCGGCGACGCCCGCCTCATTTTTCTCGCCCACCAGAGGCCGGGCTGCGTTCTAATCGCGGAGTGCGGCGTCTAACATCTCATATGCGCAATCTTCTTATGCCGGCCCCAGTTACGCGCGCTGCGGGATCCCTGACCCTCCTGCTGCTCCTCTTCGTTTCGCCCTGGTCTTTCGCCCAGCAGTCTTTCGCCCAGCAGTCTCTCGCCCAGCAGTCTGTCGCCCAGCAGTCTTTCGCCCAGCAACCGCCCACCTCGCCACCGGCGGGTGCCGCGCGCTCCGCTCCGCCCGCGCCCCAGGCTCCGGAGAGCAAAGCGAAGAAGAAGAACGACCGCAAGATCTCTGAGCAGGAAGCCCGCCAGCTCTTCGCCCAGGTCGACGAGATCCTGAGATTCGTTTCCCAGGATACCGGCCTGCCCATCAAGCATCCGGTGAAGCGCCAGTTGGCGAGCCGCGAGCAGGTGCGCAAGTACGTCACCGAGAAGAGCAAGAACGACGAAGACACCAAGCGGCTCGAGCGCACCGCCATCGTGCTTAAGAAGCTGGGACTACTACCGCGCGACTTCGACCTCGAGAAGTATCTTGGCGACCTGCTGGAAGAACAGGTCGCCGGCTATTACGACGCCAAGACCCAGACCGTCTACCTGCTCGATTGGATCGAGCCAGACGCGCAGAAGGCGGTGCTGGCCCACGAGCTCACGCACGCGCTTCAGGACCAGAGCTTCGATCTCGAGGAGCTGTTGCGGCACGACCTCAAGGAGGAAGACCAGTCGAAGGCGTTGAAGGCGCACGCGCCGATCGAGATCCGTCCGGATGAGCCGGGCACGGCGCGGCAGGCTGTGATCGAAGGCCAGGCCATGGTGGTGCTCGTCGATTACATGCTTGCCCCCAGCGGACATTCGCTGGCCGACTCGCCCCTGATCGGCGAGATGGTGAAAGCCGGCGCGAAGCGCCAGACCGACGAGATGCCGCTGATGTCGCACGCGCCGCTCTATCTGCGCGATTCCCTCATGTTCCCCTACACCTATGGCATGGATTTCGTGGCCGACATGCTGCATCGCGGCGGGAAAGAGCTTGCCTTCGCCGGCGTGCTCTCCAAGCCGCCACGCAACACCCGCGAGGTGATGGAGCCGAAAGCCTACGTGGCCGGCGAGAAGATCGAGTCGCTCACGCTTCCAAACATGCGCCAGTTACTGGGCAAAGCTTACGAACCATATGACGTTGGCAGTGTCGGCGAGTTTGACGTCCACGGACTGCTGAAGCAATTCGCCGGTGAGAAGACGGCGGAAAGACTTTCGCCCAAGTGGCGCGGCGGCGCTTACTACGCCAGCGAGCGCACCAGCGGCATGGCGGGGAAGAACGCCGATTGCGCCGCCAAGCCCAGTGATCCGAAGGCGCTCGAGGCGCAGCGCGTCGCGTGTCTCTCGCTGCTGGTCGAGACCCGGTGGGAGACTCCGGAAGCGGCCAACCTGTTTGCCCAGCGCTATGCCAGCCTGCTGCTGGTGAAGTATCGCTTCGCGCAAAGCCTCTCCGACGAAAGCGCGCAGCCGGAGAGCCAGCGCCAGCCCGGGAAGCGCTGCTTCGAATGTGTGGGCGGCGAGCGCTTCCAGACCGATGAAGGTATCGTCACCATCCAGCAACAGGGCGACCGCGTGCTCTCGCTCGAGACCTTCGACGACCTGGTCACCCCCAAGCTGCAGCAGGCAGTGATGCCGCAGCAGACTCCGCCGGCGGCGGTACGCAGTCCACAGTAGTCCTGCCACACCAGTCGGCGCAGCCGGCCGTCGCAGGTGCCTGGCGACCCGCCTTGTATAATTCCGCGTTCGACGTCACGACCTCCCACGCAACCCGGAGCCAAATATGCGCGAAGCAGAGATCGGCATCATCGGCGGCAGCGGCCTCTACCAGATGCCCGGGCTTACCAACCTGGTGGAGAAGGTCGTGGTCACGCCCTTTGGCAAGCCTTCGGACGCATACCATCTCGGCACGCTCGAAGGCCGGCGCGTCGCTTTCCTCTCGCGCCATGGCCGCGGACATCGCTTCATGCCCACGGAATTGAATTACCGCGCCAACATCTACGGCTTCAAGGTGCTGGGCGTGGACCGCATCCTTTCGGTCTCTGCCGTGGGCTCGCTCAAGGAAGAGCACAAGCCGCTCGAGTTCGTGCTTCCCGACCAGTTCATCGACCGCACGCGGCACCGCGTGGACACTTTTTTCGGCGACGGCGTGGTGGTCCACGTCGGCTTTGCTGACCCGGTCTGCGCGGAGGTCTCGAAGATCGCACAGGCGGCAGGGCAGAAAGCCGGCGTCACCGCGAAGCTGGGCGGCACCTACGTGTGCATGGAAGGCCCGCAATTCTCCACCCGCGCCGAGTCGAACCTCTATCGCTCGTGGGGCGCGGACGTGATCGGCATGACCAACCTGCAGGAAGCCAAGCTCGCGCGCGAGGCCGAGCTCTGCTATGCGACCGTCGCCATGGTGACCGACTACGACTGCTGGCACGATTCGCATGAGTCGGTGAGCGTGGACCAGATCGTCGCCAACCTGATGAAGAATGCGGAGAACGCCGCCACGCTGGTCAAGCATGCGGTCGCGGCCATGCCCAAGGAGCGCTCGTGCAAGTGCGGTTCGGCGCTGGCCAACGCTATCCTGACTGACAAGACGAAGATCCCGATGGAAGTGAAGCAGCGGCTGCAACTGCTGATCGGCAAGTACGTCGGCGTGAAGGTCGGAGCCTGAGGATGCCGGCATCTGCATCGTCCTTGCTCGTCGTTGGCTCGGTCGCCTTCGATACCATCCAGACGCCGCACGGCAAACAGGAGCGCATCCTTGGCGGTTCCGCCACTTATTTCTCGCTCGCGGCCAGCTACTTCACCAACGTTCGCGTGATCGCCGTCGTCGGCGAAGACTTCACCCCCGCGCATGAAGCCGTGATGACCGGCCGTGGCGTGGACACGCGCGGCATCCAGCGCGCGAAAGGGAAGACCTTTCACTGGGCCGGCGAGTACGGCGACAACCTCAACGAGGCTAAGACGCACCTCACCGAGCTGAATGTCTTTGAAGACTTCAAGCCGCAGGTGCCGCCCGAGTTTGCCGGCTCCGAGTTCCTCTTCCTCGCCAACATTGATCCGGTCTTGCAGGCACAAGTCCGCCGCAGCATGCCGCACGTCAAGCTCACCGGCGGCGACACCATGAACTTCTGGATCGGCGGGAAGCGTCGCGAACTTCAGGAAACCCTCAAGCTGGTGGACATCCTGCTCATCAACGATGGCGAAGCCAAGATGCTCGCGGAAGACAACAGTCTGCCACGCGCCGCACACAAGATCCGCGCCATGGGACCGAAGGCGCTGGTGATCAAGCATGGCGAGTATGGCGCGACCATCTTCTTCGCCGACCACAAGCATCCGTTCCGCGCGCCCGCGCTGCCGCTCGATGAGGTGCGCGACCCCACCGGCGCCGGCGACAGTTTTGCCGGCGGATTCATGGGATACATCGCCGCGCAAGGCAAACTGGACCGCGAGGTTCTGAAGCGTGCCATGTTTTACGGCGGCGTGATGGGCTCGTTCGCGGTGGAGCGTTTCGGCACCGAGCGGCTGCAATCGCTCACGCGTGACGAGATCGAGGCGCGCTTCCAGCTCTTCCGCGAACTCACGCACTTGGAATAGGCGTGGATAAACCTGTGCAAACTTCGAACGTGAGCGATAAACGCGACACCGTCCTGATCGTCCTTGCGGCGGCCTTCACCTCGCTCTGCGCCTTCCTTTACTACTTCACCCGCGGACAGATCCTGCTCTACGGCGACTCGGTCGCGCACATCAACATCGCGCGCCGCGTCTTCGATTCGGCCGTCCCCAGCCTGCTGCACTTCGGCACCGTCTGGCTCCCGCTGCCGCACCTGCTCATCCTGCCGTTCATCATCCCGCTGGACTGGTGGCAGTCGGGCATCGGCGGCTCGATCTACTCGATGGGAGCGTACATCTTCGGATGCCTCGGCAGCTTTCGGCTCGCATTGCGGCTCACGCACTCGCGCGCGGCGGCCGCGGTGGCTTGCATCGTGTTCGCCGCGAATCCGAACCTGCTCTACATGCAGTCCACCGCGATGACCGAGCCGCTGTGCATCGCGCTCTTCATCTGGATCGCGGTCTACTTCACCGAGTTCGAACAGGCCTCGCGCCCCAACCACGACGAGGGTAACGCCCAGACCGGCGATGCCCGTGCCGCGCGCGCGCTCACCCGTTGCGGCTGCTGCATCGCCGCGATGGCGCTCACGCGCTATGACGGATGGTTCGCCGGACTCGTCTTCGTGCTGGTGGCGTTTGTGGTTTTGATCCGGCGACACGGCTGGGGTTTCCTGACGCGCGCGCGTACGCCGCTGTGGCGCGGCGCGCGCAATCTCGCGTTGATCTCTGCCGCCGCGCCCGCTTTCTGGTTCGCGTGGAACTGGCTGCTTTCGGGAGATCCCCTCGACTTCGCGCTCGGTCCCTACTCCGCCAAGGCGATTGCCGTGCGCACGGCGATGCCGAACGCGACTTATCCCGGCCAACACTCGCTTGCCGTTGCCGCTACCTTCTTCCGCAAATGTGCGGAGCTGAACCTGGGCGAAGCGCCGTGGCATCACGCGGTGTTCTTCGCCGCAATCTTTGGGACGCTGCTGGCCGTCATCCTGAATCGGCGCGCATGGCCGGCGCTATTGCTCTGGCTGCCATGGCCGTTCTACACGCTCTCGCTCGCCTACGGCGACGTCCCTATCTTCATGCCGATGTGGTGGCCGTACTCGTATTACAACGACCGCTTCGGATTGCAGCTGCTGCCCGCCATCGCGCTGGGCGTGGGGCTAGCGGTCGCGGCCACAACCAACGTCTGGGTGATGCTGAGACCGGAGGGGGTCCCGGCGCATTCTCCGGACAGCCCGGGCCGGGGCGAGGCCTCGTTGGTCCGCACTTCGTTGGCCCGCACTTCATTGTCCCGCACATCTTGGGTCCGCAGCGGAATCGTCATCGTCATCCTGCTCATCACCGGCGCGACCTACTACACTGCTTGGCGCGCCACGCCCATCACGCTGCGCGAGGCGCGGGCAATCTCAAAGGCGCGCATCGCGCTCGAGACGCGCGTTGCCGAAGAGCTGCTGCGGCTGCCGCCCGATTCGCGCATCCTTATATACATGGCCGAGCACGGCGGCGTGTTGCAGCGCGCGGGCATCCCCTTGCGCCGCACCATCAATGAGAGCACACACGCGCACCGTGAGCTGCCGCACGGACTGTGGGAGCGCGCCCTCGCTGATCCCCGGCAATATGCCGATTACGTGGTCGCCTTCGAAGGCGATCCGGTCGCGCGATCGGCGGCGGCACATCGCGCGGACCTGCGCACCATCATCGTGATCCACAGCGCAGGCCAGGCCCCGGCCACTATCTACCGGGTCGAACCCGCTCCGCAGGCCCCGGCGTCGCGCTGAAGATGTAGAATCCTGCCACCGTGATGCACTGGCTCATGCAGCTCCTCTGGCCCGACAGCGCCTTTGTTGCGCCGACCATGACGCGCCTCATCCTGGCTGCGCTGCTTGGCGGCGCCATCGGACTCGAGCGCGAAGTCAGACACAAGCCCGCCGGGCTGCGCACCAACCTGTTCATCTGCGTGGGAGCCGCGATGTTCACGCTGCTCTCCGACCGCCTGGCAACGAGCTACGGCGGCGACCACACGCGCATCGCGGCGCAGATCATTCCCGGCATCGGCTTCATCGGCGCGGGTTCCATCCTGCATTCACGCGGCGGCGTCACCGGGCTCACCACCGCGGCCACGCTCTTCGTGGTCGCTTCCATCGGGATGGCGGTCGGCGGCGGCCTCTATGTCACCGCCATCCTCGCCACCATCGTGGTGGCGGTCGCGCTGAATGGGCTGCTTTGGTTCGAGACGCGCTTCAACCTCAAGCCCGTCATCGTGCACTACGACCTGGTGGCGACGCATCCCGACGCCGTGCTCGGCGACGTGAACCGCGTCCTGAAGGACGAAGGCCAGCAGATGCGCACTGTGCGCATCGCCCGCGAGGAAGGCGCGGCTCGCCTGCAATTCACCGTGGAAGCGCCGCGCCGCGAACAGCACGACTTGTTCGAACGCTTGCGCCACATCGCCAGCGCGCAGCAGGTACAATCCTCCGCTGCCGAGCCGGTCGAGTGATCCCATGCCGGCGATCCCATTCGTAAAGGCCGACGCCTGCGGCAACGACTTCCTGCTCATCGACGGCATGCACATGCCGCCCGACCTGATCGTCTTCGCGAAAAAGATCTGCGATCGCCACAGCGGCGTGGGTGCGGATGGAGTCGAGTGGCTGCTGCCCGACCAGGAAGCCACCGTGCGCGCGCGTCTGTTCAACGCCGATGGCTCCGAGGCGGAGATCTCGGGCAACGGTACCCGCTGCGTCGCCGCGCATTGGGTCGCCGAACATCGCGCCTCCGAGCATGACGCCGGTGACGCGCTCACTGTCCGCACCGGCGCCGGCATCAAGCGTTGCCGGCTCACCACGCACGAAGCCAACATTTATTGGTTCGAGATGGATATGGGCGAGCCCCAGGTGGGCGACGAGTTTCCCATCAAGCTCGCTTTCGCTGAGGTGCGCGGCATCCCCGTCTCGATGGGGAACCCGCACTTCGTCGTTTTCGTGCCCGAGTTCGCGCCCGGATGGCAGGCCGAAGCCGCCGAGATCGGCAAGCACCACGACTTCAAGTACGGCATTAATGTTGAGCTGGTACGTGCCGGCAAACCCGACACCATCGAGATGCGTATCTTCGAGCGCGGCGTGGGCGAGACGCGCTCTTCCGGCACCGGCTCTTGCGCCGCCGCGGTCGCCGCCATCCACACCAAGCGAGCGACGTCGCCGGTGAAGGTCATCGCACCCGGCGGCGTGCAGACGGTCCGCTGGGAGGGTCAGTCGGTCTTCCTCAACGGTCCGGCGCAGCTCGTCTGCCGGGGCGAGTTTTTCATTTAAGATGAGACGCCTCGGCGCCCCGCATGCCTTCCATCGTTAACTCTCGTCCCGCCCAACCGCGTCGCAAGCCGCCCGCGCTCGCGCCCGGCGACACCGTCGGCATCGTTGCGCCCGCATCGAACATCAAGCCTGAATTGCTCGCGGCCGGCGTGCGCGGACTCGAGCGCATGGGATACCGCGCGTTCTACCTGCCATCCATCCTCGACCACGAGCTCTATTTTGCCGGCTCGGTGCAGCGGCGCGCGCGCGAGTTGGAAGAGATGTTCGAGCGCGACGAGGTGCGCGCGATCTTGTGCGCCCGCGGCGGCTACGGCACGAACACCCTGCTCGAAGCGTTGGACCTCAAGAAGATCGCCGCGCATCCCAAGATCTTCTGCGGCTGTAGCGATGTCACGACGCTGCTTACTTATTTCGCCGACCAGGCCGGCTTCGTTACGTTTCACGGTCCGATGGCGACCAGCGACTTTGCCGGCAAAGAAGGTGGTGGCGTCGAGCTCTCCTCGTGGCAGGCTGCGGTGAGCGGCAAGCCGGAGTGGGATTTACCAAGCAGCAATGTCCGCGCCCTCGTCGAAGGAAGCGCCGACGGCGTGCTCTATGGCGGCTGCCTCTCGTTGCTCGTGGCGTCGCTCGGGACGCCATACGAGATCCAGACCGGCGGCACCATCCTGTTCCTCGAGGACGTGGGCGCGAAGCCTTACCAGATCGATCGCATGCTGATGCAGTTGCGCCTGGCAGGAAAATTCGCGGGCGTGCGCGCCCTCGTCTTCGGTGAGATGCTCGACTGCAAACAGCATCCCGACCAGAAGTACTCGCTCGATGAAGTCATCCTGCGCGTGGTCGGCGACCTCGGCGTGCCCGTCGTTACCGGACTGAAGTCCGGACACGTGACGGGAGAGAACATCACACTCCCCATCGGCGCACAGGCGCGGCTGCGCGCCGAAAAGAAAGTGGGAGTCAAGCTCAGCGTGGTCGAACCTGCGACCACTGCGCGCCCCGCGCAAAAGACTTCAAGCGCGCAGACTTCAAGCGCAAAGCCCCCGGCCCGAGGACGCTCCTAGGATGCGCGCCGGCGACTCATCGCAGCAGCACGTCCATCTCATCGGCATCTGCGGCACCGCCATGGCCTCGCTCGCCGGCATGCTCAAGCAGCGCGGCTTCAAGGTCACCGGGTCGGATAACGCCGTCTATCCGCCGATGTCCGACTTTCTCGCCGCGCTCAATATCGCCGTCTCGCAACCTTACAGTGAAGCGAATCTGAAGCCGCGGCCGGACATGGTCGTGGTCGGCAACGCCATCTCGCGCGGCAATCCCGAGCTCGAGTACGTGCTCGACGAGCGCATCGTTTTTCGCTCGCTGCCGCAGGTGGTGCAGGAGCAATTCCTGCGGACGCGCGAATCGCTGGTCGTTGCCGGAACCCATGGCAAGACGACCACTACCTCGATGCTGGCGTGGATCTTCCACACCGCCAACCAGAATCCGTCCTTCCTTATCGGCGGCATCGCGGAGAACTTCGGCTCCAGTTTCGCGGTGAAGCAGGGCCGCCACTTCATCATCGAAGGCGACGAGTACGACACCGCCTTCTTCGATAAAGGCCCAAAATTCCTGCACTACCTGCCCCAGTCCGCCATCCTGACGAGCGTGGAGTTCGACCACGCGGACATCTACGCCGACCTCGAGGCAGTGAAAGTCGCCTTCAAGCGGCTGGTGAACCTCGTGCCGCGCAAGGGCGCCATCGTGGCATACGACGCCGACATCAATGTGGACGAATGCCTCGCCCAGGCCTTTTGCGGGGTCGAGCGCTACGGTTTCAGGCCGGATTCGCACTGGCACATCACGGGCGTGGAGTACGAGCGCGAGCGCACCACGTGGCGCGTGCACAAGCAGGGCAAGCCGTGGGCGGAGCTCGAGTTCGCGCTCGCTGGCGAGTACAACGTGCTCAACGCCACCGCGGCGGCGGCGCTGGCTTTGCACTATGAGATCGCGCCGACGAAGATCGCGGAGGCGCTGAAGACATTCAAGAGCGTGAAGCGGCGGCTGGAAGTGAAAGCCGAGGTCGCCGGCATCACCATCATCGACGACTTTGCGCACCATCCCACCGCCATCGCGGGAACGTTGCAAGCGGTGCGGACGCGCTGGCCGAAGGCGCGCGTGTGGGCCATCTTCGAGCCGCGCTCGAACACGCTGCGCCGCAACGTCTTCGAACACGAACTGGTGAAGAGCCTCGCGCTCGCCGACGCCGTGGCCATCGCCAGCGTCTTCAGGCCGGAGGCCATCCCCGAGGGCCAGCGCCTCGAGACCGCCGCGCTCGTCCGCGGACTCAAGCAGGCCGGCCGCCCCGCGTCGGAATTCGCCGACGCTGACGCTATCGTGCAGAAGGTGGCGCCGCAACTTCGCGCCGGCGAGGTCGTCGTGATCCTCTCGAACGGCGGATTCGGCGGCATCTATGAGAAACTGCCGCAGCGCTTGAAATCTCTCCACGAGGTCGGAAGCAAAGCTTGACCCGCAACCGCGTTCTGAGCCGAGCGGCACGGCTCGCACTCACGCTCATCCTGGTGTACGCACTGACGGCCGCTGCGGTGGCGGCGCACGCCGTTCCCGCCGTGCCGGTGGATTACACCGTTTCATTGCGCGAGGCGTCGCGCCACCTCATCCACGTCCGCATGCAGCTTGCCGGCACCTCGAAGGAGCGCGACGTGCGACTGCCGGTATGGAACGCGCTCTACCAGATCCGCGACTTCGCGCAGTACGTGCGCTACGTGCACGCGGCCGACAGCAATGGGCGCGCGCTCGCCGTCCGCAAGCTCGATAAGACGACGTGGCGCATCTCGGGCGCGGAGTCCGGCGCCGTGGTCGATTACCTGGTCTACGCGGACACGCCCGGCCCTTACGGCATGCAGGCCAACACGCAGCATGCGTTCATCAACCTTGCTGAGCTGCTGATGTATCCCGTGGACGCGCGCGAGTCGCCCATGACGGTGACGTTCACCGACCTGCCCGCGGGATGGAAGATCGCCACGCCGCTCCCCGCGCTCGCCGCCCGCAACGGGCAGCACACTTTCACCGCGCGCACTTACGATCGCCTGGTGGACGGCCCCGTGGACGTCGGTACCTTCGCCGAAGCCGCCTTCGATCAGGATGGAGCGCACTATCGCATCGTCGTCGACGCCGATCCCGCCGACTACAAGATGGACCAGATCGTCACCATGGCGAAGAAGCTCACGCATGCTGAGGTCGAGTGGATGAACGAGCGTCCTTTCACCGAGTACATGTTCCTCTATCACTTTCCGCACGGGCCTGGCTCGGGCGGGATGGAACACGCCTACGCCACCGCCATCGACGTGAATGCCGAGCGCCTGCAAGACGATCCGCTCGCGCTGCCCAGCGTCACCGCGCACGAGATCTTCCACCTCTGGAACGTCAAGCGGCTGCGTCCGGCATCGCTCGAGCCCATCGATTACACCCAGGAGCAGTACACGCGCGCGCTGTGGTTCAGCGAGGGTTTCACTTCCACGGTGGGCGACTACATGCTGGTGCGCACCGGATACCTCGACGAGCGCGGCTACCTCGAGAGCCTCGCGCGCGAGATCCGCGCGCTGCAACTGCGTCCCGCGCACCTCACGCAGAGCGCCGAGGATTCCAGCCTGGATACGTGGTTCGATAAGTATCCGCAGTACCGCCTGCCCGAGCGCTCCATCTCCTACTACAACAAGGGCGAGATACTCGGCGTGTTGCTCGACCTTGCCGTGCGCGATGCGACTGGAGGACGCAAGAGCTTACGCGAGGTCTTCCAGTTCATGAACGAGCAGTATGCCCACCAGGGGCGTCCGTTCCCGGATACCGCCGGCGTCCGCGAAGCGACGGAAGCGGTCACGCATCGCGATTTTGCGTGGTTCTTCGAGTCCTATGTCGCAGGGTTAGAAGAACTGCCCTACGACCGCTTGTTCGCCACAGTGGGCCTGCGGCTGAATCGCAAGCGCGTCACTATCCCATACACCGGCTTTAGCACGGTGAAGAACTTCGACCAGCCACCCATCGTGGTCCACATCGAGGAAGGCAGCGAGGCGCAGCGCTCGGGCCTGGAACAGGGCGACCAGATCGTCGCCGTCAACGGCAAGACGCTCTCCTCCGAGCTCGACGAGAAGCTCAGCGACCTGCGCGTGGGCGATACGGTGAAGCTGCGCGCGGTGGGCCGCAAAGGCTCGCGGGAGATCAAGCTGCAACTCGGCGGACAATCGCAGGATGAGTTCAGTTTCTCCGACGCTGCCGCCGTGACGCCGGCACAGCGCGCGCGCCGCACCGCCTGGCTGCGCGGCGAAGCGGAGCCATAGGATGAGACGAGCGTTCGCCATCCTGCGCACCGCGCTTGTCCTGCTCTTCCTCGTCTTCTATCTGCCGCTCGCCGCGCTCATCGCATTTCCGTGGAGTCTGCTCACCGGCAAGGCCGATTTCCTCTACGCCTGCGGCATGTTCGGCGCGCGCGCGGTCGTGCGTATCGCGGGAATCCGTGTAGTGAAAGAAGGCCTCGAGCACCTCGATCCGCAGGGCACGTACATCTACATGTGCAACCACGTCTCCGATATCGATCCGCCGGTCGTGGTGCCCGCCATCCCACGGCGCACTTCCGTGCTGGTAAAGAAGGAGCTGTTCAAAGTCCCGATCCTCGGAAAAGCGATGCGGCTGGGTTCGCTCGTCCCCGTGGATCGGACGAATCGCGATGCTGCCATCCAGAGCCTGCGCGCGGCCGGTGACGTGATGCGCGCGGGCATCAACATGACCGTCTTCCCTGAGGGCACGCGCTCGCGCGAGGGCAAGCTGCTGCCGTTCAAGAAAGGCCCGTTCTATCTCGCGATGGAGAGTGGCGTGCCCGTCGTGCCCATGACCATCCTCAACAGCTACGAGCTCATGCCCAAGGGACAAAACTACGCGCTGCCCGGCACGGTGCGCTTGATCTTCCACCCGCCACTCGACCCCAAGGATTTCGAAGACAAAGACCAGTTGATGGAAGCGGTGCGGAACGCGATCGCCGATTCCTTACCGGAAGAGCGGCGGTAAACCTCTTAAACCACGAAGGTCACGAAGGTGCACGAAGGAAAATCAGGAACTTATCTTCCTCACTTCGTGAACCTTCGTGACCTTCGTGGTTAATGGCTTTTGACGTTCACCACCCACTCCACTTTTCCGCCATCCCCGATGCGCGCCTCGATCTCGCCAGCGACGCCGGCTTCCACGCGCGGGCCTTTCGAAGTGATGAGGCGATTGGAAGCATCGTAGAAACGGATGGAGAGGTCGGCCGGGTCAGAGAACTTCACGTTGCGCTCGCGCATCTCGCCGGCTTTGAGTTCGCCGATGCCGAACATCTTGCCGTAGTTGAGCTCGACCTCGCGCACCGGCTGCGTCCCGACGTTCCTCATACGGACGAACGCGCGCGAAGAAGAGCAGGAGCAGAGGCCGGAGAGAAAGGCGCCCAGGATGGCAAGGGAGACGAGCGCGGCCGCGCGCCTCACTAGAAGCCCTTCTTCTCGATGATCCTTGCGCTCACCACTACGCCCTCCCGGTCGTCGTGCAGTTTGAGCGGGAAGACGAGGACGTTCCACACGTAGCGCGGATTCTTCTTGGGCAGGTGCGGGATGCCGCGCATGCCGCGGTCGATGTAGGTCTCGCGCGTCTCGGCGACCGTCTTCACGATCTCGCGCCACTCGTCGCTCAGCTCGGGAAAGCTCTCGAACAGGTTCTTACCCACGAACCACTGCCGCTTCTTGTCGAACAGTACGGCGAAGGGATCGTTCACGTACTGCCACACGCCGTCGGCGTCAAGGATCTCGAGCGCCACGTCTTCGCCCATCGACATCGAGATGCGCGAGTAATAGAAGTCGCGCGCGTCCACCACCACTGGCTTGCCGCGCTTCTTGGCTTCGAAGTTGCGCAGCGCCGCGATCAGGTCGTCGGTCGAGCTGTAGCCTTTGAGCAAGTGCATGTCGGCGATGCCGCCGAACTTCCGCTCCAGCGTCGCCGACAGGATGATGATAGGGACCTGCGGACGCTTCTCGCGCAGTGTCTCCGCCACGTCGGTGCCGAACTTGCCCGCGCCCAGGTGATAGTCGAGCACGGCAATGTCGATGTCGGCGAGCTTGGTTTCGGCTTCCTCGATCGAGGTCGCGGTGACCGCCTCATAGCCGTGCTGCCGGATGATGGTCGAGCGCAAGAGCAGGTTCTCTTCGCGATCGTCGAGCAGCAAGACGCGGATCGGCTTCCGCTCCGGCTTGGACACCATCTTCAACCCTTTTGGATCGTCGGTCATTGCTTGTCGTCCTTGTCGTCGTTCTTGCGGCCGCGCCACTGCTTGGCCAGCTCGGGAAGTTTATTAAAAATCGCGACCGCGCGCAGCCATTGCCGGTTGTCGATCGCCGGATATCCGCTGACCACCTTGCCCGCCTCCACGTCGTTAGGAATGCCGCTTTGCGCCGTGGCGACCGCGCCGTCGCCGATCTTGCAGTGTCCGGCCACTCCGACCTGTCCGGCGAGGATAACGTTCTTCCCCACCTCGGTCGACCCGGCGAGGCCGACCTGCGCACACAGCAGCGTGTTCTCACCCACCGACGACCCGTGCCCGACCTGCACCAGGTTATCGACCTTCACGCCCTCGGCCACGCGCGTCTCTCCAACCGACGCGCGGTCGATGCATGCGTTAGCCTGCACCTCCACGTTAGACGCGATCACGGCGCGGCCCGACTGTACGATCTTGTGCCACTTGCCGGCGTCGTCCTTGGCAAAGCCAAAGCCGTCGGCGCCGATGATCACCCCGTTTTGCAGGATCACGTTGTCGCCGATCTCGCAGTGCTCGCGGACGACGGCGTGGGCGTGCGCAAAGAAATTCTTTCCGATTTTCGCGTGTTGGTAGATGACCACGTGCGCAAGTAGCGTCGCGCCCTCGCCGATCTCGACATCCGCCTCCACGATGACATATGGCCCGACGTGCGCGTTCTTGCCGATCTTGGCCGAAGCATCCAGGACAGCAGTCGGATGCACTCCCGGCGTGTACTGCGGCGCCTGATAGAAAAGCTCGATGGCTTTCGCGAAGGCGAGGTATGGATTCTTCGTGCGCACGGTCGGCTTGGTGAGGGCAGGGAAGTCTTCCGCCACGATCACGGCTGCGGCTTGCGTAGTCTTAGCCGCGGCGGCGTACTTGGGATTGGAAACGAACGTCAGCTGGCCGGTACCGGCCGCTTCGATGCCGGCAACGCCCGAGATCTCGGCGTCAGCGCCGTCGAGGCGTGCTCCTAACCGCGCGGCGATGGCGGAGAGCTTCATCGCGAAGCAGAGATTCTAATGGACGGGCGAGGGATGTGGCGAGGGCGGGGTCAAACGGTGGAGTTGTGTTGTCGTCTTATCGCGAGTTGGTATCGCAGCTTCACCTACTCCCCAAACAGCTCTTCTTGCCCCGCCGGCACCGCCGCCGCCTTCTTCCGCCGCGCCGCCGGCCCACCGATCACCGCCAGCACGGTCAGCGAGTCGAGCGCCGTCCGCGGAACAAAGATGCGCTGCGTGTTGGCGCGCGTGTCCGGAGGGATGACGGTGAATCCCTCCGGCGCGTTCTGCGTGAGCTCGTTCGGCATCAGCGCTTCGATGGTCTCGTTGTCTTTGAACTTGAGGCGCACCCACAGGCCTTCGGTGCGCGGGCGGGTCGCAAAAGTTTTGCGCGCGAAGCCTTCGCCCTCGCTGAATTCGCGGACGAAGTAGACGCCCTTCACCTCGGCCAGCTCGATCATCACGACTTTCCCCGAGACGTTCAGCAGCTCGAGCTTGCCTTCGGAGACGAACTCCGGCGAGACGTAGCCCTGGATGGCGTCGCGGTCGAGCTTGCGAACGATGACTTTCTTGTGGGTTGAGGGCATTCAGGACCAGTTTCGAGTTTCGAGTTTCCAGTTTCCAGAAGAACCAGTAATTGGGCCATGTCGGGACACACCCCAATATCTGCGGCCTTCCTGCGAACCGCGATTCTGCGCCATTTCTGCCGAGAATCCAACGCCGAACGCCAAAAGTAGCCAAGAACGTAAACCTGTGTTATCTTCTAGTGTTGGTCGCGGCCCCGTGGACGTCCTATAAGTCGTTTGTACGGAATCACTTACAGGGATATTTCTAAACGGAGACGCCCTTAGTGGCGCCTCGGACGGCCAGATGGCCGTCTCTACCTGGGACCATTCGTAGGAGATAGACCCGGCAGTTCGCGGCAAGAAGTCCGCCCGCTAGCGCGCCACCCAAGCATGGCCGACTACTTATACATGATGGAATCGCGGCTCTCGCCCGAGCAGCACAAGGGCGTGGCCCTGGTCACCGACGCCGCACGCGCCCACGAAATGAACGTGTATCTCGTCGGCGGCGGCATCCGCGACATGATCTCGGGATACAACATCCGCGACCTGGACTTCGCCGTCCAGGGTAATGCGCTGCGCCTGGTCAAGGACCTGGAAAAGGCCGGCGCCGTCATCCAATGGATGAACGAAGATTTGAAATCCATGGGCCTGCTGTTGCCCGGGAACATGCGCGCCGAGATCGTGATGACGCGCACCGAGAAGTACGACAAGCCCGGCCGCACTCCGGAAGTGCACCAAGCCACCATCAGTGAAGACCTGCGCCGCCGCGACTTCACCGTCAACGCCATGGCACTCTCGCTGAATCCCGGGTCGCGCGGCCTGTTGCTCGATCCCGCGAACGGCGTTGCCGACGTGGAAGCCAAGCTCATCCGCGTGCTGCACAACTACGCCTTCCTCGAAGAGCCTTCGCGGCTCATCCGCGCCACGCGCTTCTGCGCCCGCTTTCACTGGACCATCGAAGAGCGCACCCAGGCGCGCTACAACACCGCGGTCGAGAATAAGTACATCGAGAACATCTCCGACGAAGCTCGCGGCCGCGAGATCGAGCAGATGGCCTATGAAGACGATCCGCTGGCCATCCTGCGTGCGCTCGAGAAAGAAGGCTGGCTGCGCGTGCTGCATCCGCGCTGGTCGGTCGCCAAAGTGGATAACTCCGGACTCTCCGACCTGTTGAAGACGCGGGCCCAGCTTGCCGACTTCGGATATCCCACCGACCCTGCGCCCGCGATCCTGTACTTCCTCACCGGCAACATGCCGGAGAGCGACCGCAAGGAGTTGCAGAAGCTCATCCCCAACAAATGGCTGGTGGAGAAGTGGCGCGTGCTCGAGGACGAAGCCAAAGAGCTGGCGCAGAAACTAACCTCGAAGGAAGCCGCAACGCCGTCGCTCACCTGGAAGCTTTTGGACAAGTACCGTCCCGAGACCATCCTGTTCCTCGCCGTCACCGCGCGCCAGCAGGCGGTGCAGCAGAAGCTGAAGAACTTCCTCAACAAGTGGCGCCAGATTAAGGCGAGGATCCCGCTCCCTGAGATGATCGAGATGCGGATCACGCCCGAGCTCGAGGAGTATCCCATCGTCGCCGAGCACGTGTTTTACATGCTCATCGACCAGCGCTCGAAGAGCGAGGTCAAGAAGTTCCTGAAGCAGTTCGAGCCGCCGCCTCCGCCGCCACCGCCTCCGCCGCCGGTCAAACGCGGACGCAAGGCTGAGCCGCCACCGCCCGCACCCGTCGTGCCCGAAGTGAAAGGCAAGGGGAAGGGCAAGAAGGGCAAGGGCGAGCCGCAGATCGTTTCGACCACAGCTCCTGCCGCCGCTCCCGCCGGCAAGGGCAAGCCAGCTGCGCCTGCGGCTGTTGCTGCGAAAGGGAAGAAAGCCGCCGCGAAGCCTGCGCCGAAAGCCAAGGCGCACAAGCCTGCGAAGAAGCCCGCCAAGAAGAAGCGGTAGACCGTTAACCACGAAGGTCACGAAGTTTCACGAAGAGGTCACTGCAGGCCTTCATCGTGTTCCTTCGTGACCTTCGTGGTTTAAAAGGTTTTCCCGGTTAGAGCCGCGTAATCCACAGGCCATGATGCCCTCCCAAGCAGATAAAATCTAACTAGTCCCCATGTCGCAATTCGTCCATCTCCATCTCCACACCGACTACTCGCTGCTCGACGGCGCGTGCGGCGTGGACAAGCTTGTCGCCAAAGTGAAGGAGCACGGCATGCCGTCCGTTGCCGTGACCGATCACGGCAACATCTTTGCGGCACTCGAGTTCTTCAATGCGGCGAAGGATGCCGGGGTGAAGCCCATCATCGGCTGCGAGCTCTACGTCTCGAAGAAGGACGACCACGACACCCGCCGCACCCCGCCCGATGGCGACACCTACAACCATCTGCTGGTGCTGGCCGAGACCGACGAGGGGTATCGCAACCTGGTCAAGATCACCAGTGAAGCTTCGCTGCACGGCTTCTACTACAAGCCGCGCATCTCGAAGAACTATCTCGCCGAGCACGCCAAGGGATTGATCGCGCTCTCCGGCTGCCTGAAGGGCGAGGTCGCCGAGCGGCTGACGGAAGGGAAGTACGACGAGGCCAAGAAAGCTGCGGCCTACTTCGGCGACATCTTCGGCAAGAATAATTTCTTCCTCGAGATCCAGGACCAGGGACTCGAGCTCGAGCACCAGATCCATCCTGACCTCTTCCGCCTGGAAAAAGAGCTGGGCGTGCCGCTGGTCGCGACCAACGACTCGCACTATATCTGTGAAGACGACGCGCAGGCGCACGACGTGCTCGTCTGCGTGCAGACGGGGAAATCGGTCCACGACACCAACCGGCTCAAATTCACCGGCAACCAGTTCTTCGTGAAGAGCTACGCCGAGATGCGTAAAGTATTCGACGGCGCGCCACAAGTGCTGGAGCGGACGCTCGCCATCGCGGAGCGTTGCTCCGTGAACCTGCACAAGGTGAAGAACCCGTTCCCGCCCTTCGAGGTGCCCGCCGGTTTCACGCTCGACACCTATTTCGAGCACGTGGCGCGCGAGGGCTTCGCGAAGCGCCTGGAAGAGTTGCGCCGGGTCGAGGCCACCGGCAAGCTGAAGCATCCGCTGAGCGAGTATGAGCAGCGGCTGGCGCGCGAGATCGCGACCATCCGGCAGATGAAATTCCCGGGATACTTCCTCATCGTGTGGGATTTCATCCGCTATGCCAAGGAGAACAGCATCCCGGTGGGCCCGGGCCGCGGCTCGGCGGCGGGCTCGCTGGTCTCCTACGCCATGGACATCACCGACATCGATCCGCTGGAGAACGAGCTGCTGTTCGAGCGCTTCCTCAATCCCGAGCGCATCTCCATGCCGGACATCGATATCGATTTCTGCATGAACCGGCGCGGCGAGGTCATCCGTTACGTCACCGAGAAATACGGGCGCGACCAGGTGGCGCAGATCATCACCTTTGGGACCATGGCGGCAAAGGCCGCGATCAAAGATGTGGGCCGTGCCATGGACATCCCCTACGGCGACGTGGACCGCATCGCCAAGATGATCCCGCCCACGCTCAACATCAAGCTCGACAAGGCGCTCGAAGAGTCGGCGGCGCTCGCCGAGGCTTACGACCGCGAGCCGCTGGTCAAGGAACTGCTCGATACCGCGCGCAAGCTCGAAGGCCTGGTCCGCAATGCGGGCGTCCACGCGGCCGGCGTGGTCATCGCGCCCGAGCCGCTCATCAACCTTGTCCCGCTGCATCGGACGAAGAATGACGAGATCGTCACCGCGTTCGACATGAACGCGATCGAGAAGCTGGGCCTGCTGAAGATGGACTTCCTCGGGCTGACCACGCTCACCGTGATCGACGACACGCTCAAGCTCATCGTGCAAACGCGAAACCAGCAGCTCGACCTGCGCCGCGTCCCACTCGACGACAAGCAGACCTACGAGCGCGTCTTCCACTCCGCGCTCACTTCCGGCATCTTCCAGTTCGAGTCGCACGGCATGCGCGATGTCTTGCGGCGCTACAAGCCCGGCTCCGTCGAAGACCTCACCGCCTTGAACGCGCTCTACCGTCCCGGTCCGATCCAGGGCGGCATGATCGACGACTTCATCGACCGCAAGCACGGGCGCAAGGCCATTGCTTACGAGATGCCCGAGCTGGAAGAGATCCTCAAAGAGACGCTCGGCGTCATCGTCTACCAGGAACAGGTGATGCAGATCGCCAACAAGCTTGCCGGCTACTCACTGGGCGAGGCCGACCTGCTGCGCCGCGCGATGGGCAAGAAGAAAGCAGAGGATATGGCGGGGCAGCGCGAGAAGTTCGTCGCCGGCGCGCTCGCTCGCGGCTTCCCCGAGCGCAAGGTGGTGAAGATATTCGATCTGATGGAGCAGTTCGCCGGCTACGGCTTCAACAAATCGCACTCGGCCGCTTACGCGCTGCTCGCCTATCACACCGCGTATTTGAAGACGCACTATCCGGTCGAGTTCATGGCCGCGCTGTTGACTTCAGAGACCGGTTCCACCGACAAAGTGGTGAAGTACATCAACGAGTGCCGCGAGATGGGCATAGCGGTCGAGCCGCCGGACATCAATCATTCCGACGCGAACTTCACACCGCATGGCCCGGCCATCCGCTTCGGCCTGGCTGCCGTCAAGAATGTGGGACGCAACGCCATCGATTCCATCGTGGTCGCGCGCACCGCGCTCGGCGGCTTCAAGACGATGTTCCAGTTCTGCGAGAAGGTGGACCTGCGCCTGTTGAACAAGCGCGTGCTGGAATCGCTGATCAAGAGTGGCGCGATGGACCCGCTCGGCCCGCGCGCGCAGCTGATGGCAGTGATCGACAAAGCCATCGAACGCGCGCAGAAATCGCATCGCGACGCGGAGAGCGGACAGCACGGCCTCTTCGGCGTCTTTGCCGACGACCAGGCGGCCCCCGCAGACAATGACAAGCTTCCCAACCTGCCCGACTGGGACGAGCACCAGCGCCTGGCCGGCGAGAAAGAGATGCTGGGCTTCTTCGTGAGCGGACATCCGCTCGAGAAGTACAAAGACAAGCTCGCGGATTTCTCCGCCCTCGACACCGAAGCCATCCTGGCGATGAAGTCCTCGACCGGCAAGGAAGAGATTGCGACCGGCGGCATGCTCGCCGGCGTCCGCGTGGCAAAGTCGAAGAAGGGCGACCTCTACGCGCAGTGCGTCCTCGAAGACATGGTCGGCGCGGTCGAAGCAGTCGTCTTTCCCGAGGCCTATCGCCGGCTCGCCGAGAAACTGAAGCTCGACGTGCCCGTACTCGTTCGTGGTGGGGTGCGGGTAGAAGAAGGCGCGAGTCCAAAGCTGATGATCTCTGACATTCGCACGCTCGAAGAGGCCAAGCCGAAGCTGGCGCGCTCGCTGCGCATCCGCGTGCCGCTCGAGACCGCGACGGAGCAGACCATCGACGCGCTGCATTCGCTCTGCATCGAGCGCAAAGGCGAAGCCAAGTTGCTGTTCGACGTGGAACGCGCCGGCGAGTTCATGGTGGTGATGGAGGTCGAAGGCTATAATGTGATGCCGGACCGCTATTTCATCACCCGCGTGGAAGAGCTGTGCGGACGCGGCGCGGTCCGCGTGATCGACTAGAAGCTGCTCCCCCACTTCGACGATGCCCACGAAATCCGAGCGCGAGCTCGAGAACATCGAAAAGCATATCGCGCAACTGGAAGCCGCCGCCGGCGACAACCAGGAGGCCAGGCAGAGGCTGGCCGCCCTGCACTCCCAGGTCGCGCAACTGCGAAAGCAGATCCACGCCCAATACGAAGCCTGGCAGAAGACCGAACTGGCTCGCCATCCGCAGCGCCCCTACACGCTCGACTACATCGAGCGCATCTTTTCCGGCTGGAGCGAGATCCACGGTGACCGCTCCTACGCCGACGATCCCGCCATCATCTGCGGCATGGCCCACTTCCACGGCAACGAAGTGATGCTCATCGGACACCAGAAAGCGCGCGACACCAAGCAGAAGGTCTATCGCAATTTCGGCATGCCGAATCCCGAGGGGTATCGCAAGGCGCTGCGCGCGATGAAGATCGCGGAGAAATTCAAGCGTCCCGTGTTCACCTTGGTGGATACCCCCGGCGCCTATCCCGGCTTGGGCGCCGAGGAGCGTGGCCAGGCCGAAGCCATCGCCCGTAACTTGCGCGAGATGGCGCGGCTGCGTGTCCCCATCATCACGGTGATCACCGGCGAAGGCGGTTCAGGGGGCGCGCTGGCTATCGCCGTGGCCGACCGCGTCCTGATGATGGAGAACTCGGTCTACTCGGTCATCTCGCCCGAAGGCTGCGCCTCCATCATGTGGCGCGACCCCTCGAAGAAAGATGTGGCCGCGGAAGCGCTCAAGATCACAGCGAAAGACCTGACGGAACTGGGATGCGTGGATGGCATCGTCCCTGAGCCGCCTGAGGGGGCGCACGCCGACCACGATGCTGCCGCCGCGCTGCTCGACCAGGCGCTGCTCAGCCACTACTACGAGATCAAGAACCTCGCCACCGACGATCTGCTCGCCCAGCGTTACGACAAGTTCCGCCACATGGCCCAGTTCTTCAAGGAAGAACCGGCGTAGAGTGGCCCGCCGCTGAATCCGTTTCGTTTTCCCAGCATCCATTTTGTATAATCAAATGTTTCGAGAACATCTCCAAATCATTCATAGAACAACCGCTTTCTTCGTTGGAAGCTTGCGCAAAGGAAACTCTCGTTATGGCAACTGATGTAGTGGTACAGCAGCACCGCCAGGGACCGCCGCCCACCAAGACCGTCAACGACTTCTCCATCCAGGTCGCCACGGTCAACGGTTCGGGCTCGCAATCGGCGAACATGGTGCTGTTGCGCAGCATCTTTCAGATGGGCATCCCGGTCTCGGGCAAGAATCTTTTCCCTTCGAACATCGCCGGACTGCCGACCTGGTTCACCATCCGCGCCAATAAAGACGGCTACATCGCGCGCAAGAAGGAAGTGGACTTCCTCATCGCGATGAACGCGGAGACCGCCATCGAAGACGCGAAGTCGCTCTCGCCTGGCGCCGCCGTGCTCTATGACGAGCCGTTGAATCTTTCCGCCGTCCGCGATGATGTGGTGTTCTACGCCGCTCCCTTCGACAAGCTGGTGGCAGCGGTGTGTCCGGAAGCCAAGCTGCGCAAGCTGGTGAAGAACATGATCTACGTGGGCGTGGCTGCGCAGCTCATCGGCATCGACATGGCCGAGGTGGAGCGCGCCGTGCGCAAGCAGTTCAAGAAGAAACAAAAAGCTGCGGACCTGAACTTCGCCGCGGTGAAAGCGGGCTTCGACTACGCTGCCGCATCGCTGAAGAAGGCGGACCACTGTTCCGTGGCGCCGATGAACGCCACGCAAGGCAAGATCATCATCGACGGCAACGCTGCCGCCGCGCTCGGCTCGATGTTCGCCGGCGTGACGGTGGTGACCTGGTATCCCATCACGCCATCGTCGTCGGTTTGTGAGCAGCTCATCGACTACATGAAGCACTACCGCATCGGCGCCGACGGCAAAGCGACCTTCGCCATCGTGCAAGCCGAAGACGAGCTTGCCGCCATCGGCATGGTGTTGGGCGCCGGCTGGGCAGGCGCACGCTCGATGACTGCGACTTCCGGCCCCGGCATCTCGCTGATGTCCGAATTCGCCGGCCTCGGCTACTACGCCGAGATCCCCGGCGTGATCTGGGACATCCAGCGCACCGGTCCTTCCACCGGACTGCCCACCCGCACCATGCAGGGTGACATCCTTTCGACCGCGCTGCTCTCGCACGGTGACACCAAGCACATCATGCTGCTGCCCGATTCGGTCTCCGAGTGCTTCGACATGGCGTTCGACGCCTTCGACCTCGCCGACCTTTTCCAGACGCCCATCTTCGTGATGAGCGACCTCGACCTCGGCATGAATAACTGGATGAGCGAGCCGTTCAAGTATCCTGACCGCCCCATCAATCGCGGCAAGGTGTTGAGCAAGGCCGACCTCGAGAAGGCGGGCAGTTTCGCGCGCTACAAAGATGTGGACGGCGACGGCATCGGCTATCGCACCTTGCCCGGCACCGATCATCCTGCCGCCGCGTACTTCACCCGCGGCTCCGGGCACAACGAGAAGGCGCAGTACTCCGAACGGCCAGACGACTATCAGAACAACATGGACCGCCTCGCCAAGAAGTTCGAGACCGCGCGCTCGCACGTTCCCATGCCCATCGTCGAGACCGGCAAATCGAAGATCGGCATCATCGCCTATGGCACCACGCACTGGGCCATCGTCGAGAGCCGCGACCAGTTGCGCAAGGACTACAAGCTCGAGACCGATTACCTGCGCCTGAAAGCGTTCCCGTTCACGCGCGAGGTGCACGACTTCGTGAAGAATCACGACCGCATCTACCTGGTCGAGCAGAATCGCGATGCGCAGATGCTCGACCTGCTCAAGCTCGACTTGAGCGTAGACCAGATCCCCAAGCTGCGCAGCATCCGCCACTACAACGGATTGCCCATCGACGCGCGCAGCGTCACCGACGAACTCGTTACCCAAGAAGGCAAATAGCAGAAGGGAAGCAGCTACATGGCCAGCACTCCGACAACCCCACCGACCGCAACACCGCCCGCGGCACAACCAGCCGTCAAGACGAACCGCATCGGACTCTCCATCATGGAGTACAAGGGCGGCAAGACGACCTTGTGCGCCGGCTGCGGCCACAACGCCATCTCCGAGCGCATCATCGACGCGATGTACGAGATGGGCGTGCAGCCCGAACGCCTGGCCAAGTTCTCCGGCATCGGATGCTCCTCGAAGAGCCCGGCCTATTTCCTCAGCCGCTCACACAGCTTCAACTCGGTGCACGGCCGCATGCCTTCGGTCGCTACCGGTGCGCTGCTCGCCAATCGCAGCCTGATGGGCATCGGCGTCTCCGGCGATGGCGACACCGCGTCCATCGGCATGGGACAGTTCGTCCACCTCATGCGCCGCAATCTGCCCATCATCTACGTCATCGAAGATAACGGCGTCTACGGGCTCACCAAGGGACAATTCTCGGCCACCGCCGACCTGGGCTCGAAGCTCAAGACCGGCGTGATCAACGACCTGCCGCCCATCGATACCTGCGCCATGGCCATCGAGCTGGGGGCGACGATGGTGGGCCGCTCCTTCTCCGGCGACAAGAAGCAGGTGTTGCATCTGCTCAAGGCCGCCATCGCGCATAACGGCACCGTGATGCTCGACATCATCTCGCCTTGCGTCACCTTCAACGATCACGAAGGCTCGACCAAATCCTACAAGTACATGAAGGAGCACGACGAGCCGGTGCACGACCTCAGCTTCGTGCCGCACTTCGAAGAGATCAACGTGGACTACGAGCCGGGGACGACCACGCAAGTCACCATGCACGACGGTTCCCACATCATGCTGCGCAAGCTCGAGCATGAGTACGACCCCACCGACCGCATCGAAGCCGTCCGCCGCCTGATGCAGGCGCACGAAAAAGGGGAAGTCCTCACCGGCTTGTTCTACATCGATACCAAGAAGCCGAACTTCCTCGAGATGCTCCACATGACGGATGCGCCGCTGGCTACGCTGCCTGAATCCATCACCCGGCCGCCCAAGTCGGTGCTCGATGAAGTGATGGAGGGGCTGAAGTAGTCGCTAGTTGCCAGTCTCTAGCCGCTAGGAAAATCAAAAGCCCTCCGAATGGAGGGCTTTTGATTTCCTGCCTAGAGACCAGCGACTAGAGACTGGCGACTCCATCACGCCGCTGCGTCGCCGTCTTTCTTGTCTTGCTTCTTCTTGTCGTTCCTTTGTTTGATCCCCGGCTCAGGCACCTGCGTCCCGCCTTCGGAGTTGTGGCCGGGCGCGGGCAGCGTGTCCTTGTCTTTCAGGTTCGGCCCCTCGGGCTCGCCCGAGTGCTCGGGGCTCTCGCCCGGCTCGGGGAAGTCTGAGTCGCTCGACTTGATGAGCGGGTCCTGGTCGCGATGGCCAAGCTGGCCCGCCATCGAAGTCACGGCCTGGTCGTTCGGGTCTTCCGATTCGACCGCACCTTTGTGCAAGTCGCTGTCTTTTTCCTTGTCGGTCGGGGTCATGATTGATCGGCTCCAGAAAATAGAGATTCCGTCACCACACCACGGGTTGCATGGTTTTTCGCGGGACTCGCACGGCCGCGCGCGCGTTTCCGTAATAGAATCCCGCCAGCCGGAATCCTATACCCAGGAGCAGTCGTTTAGTGAGTACCCCAGTAGTGAGTACCCCAGTAGTGAGTACCTCCGCATGAGTAACCCCGGCGCACTCTTCCGTCCCTACGACAAGCTGGTCAAGATCACGGTGAAAGGCCGCGAGGTCGAGGTGCCGGACAACAACATGATCCTGCGCGCCCTGCAGTACGTCGCCGGCGACAACATCGCCTACGGACGCTTCTGCTGGAACGAAGAGTGCCAGTATTGCCGCATCACCTACGACATGGGCGAAGGCACGCCCGCGCACACCGCGATCTCGTGCAAGCAGATGGTGAAGGCCGGCATGCGCATCACCCAGATGGATACCGAGCTGCGCTACTGCCTGCGCGATGTGCCCGCGCCCACCGAAGGTCAGAAACCATAACCAGGAAGGGCACGAAGGTACACGAAGGTTTTTTCAAAAGGACTCCTTCGTGAGACTTCGTGTCCTTCGTGGTCAAAAGGTTTTGAACCTAGCGAGGCGAAGTCCGCTTGGGGCTGGGCTTGCGCGCCGACGCGCCGAGCTGGGTGAGCCGCTGTTGCGCCTGTGCCGCTTCGCTCGTCTTGGGATAGCGCGCGAGCAGCGAGTTCAGTTCGCGAATGCCGGCATCGCGCTGCCCCAGCTCGAGCAGGGCGTATCCCTTTTTCAGCTGCGACGCCGCGGCCTTGTTCCCGCCCGGATACTGGTCTAGCACCTTGTTGTAATCCGCCACCGCCTGCTGAAAGTTTCCCTGGCGGTACTCGATGTCGGCGATGTAGTACTGCGCGTTCCCGGCAAGCTCGTTGTCGGGGTAATACTTCAGGAAGTCGCGAAACTCCTGGTCGGCGAGCTGCATCTTGTTGGCCGTCATGTCGCGCAGCGCGGCCTGGTAGAGCGTGTCAGGCGGCGGCGCCTGCCCCGCGCCCTGCGGGGGCGCCTGCAGGTTCTGCTGCTGCTGACCCATCTGGTCGAGCTGCTGCTGGATCTTGTTGAGCCGCGCCTTCACCTCATCCACCGAGTCGTGAAGTGCCTGCACCTGTGCCGAGACCTGGTCGGTCTTCGCGCCGGTGTCGCCGGATTGCTGCTGCAACGTCTTGGTCAGGCTATCGACGTTCGAGTTCAGCCGGTTGATGTTGTCGGTGGTCTGCTCGATCAGGTTCTTCATCACACCCATGCGCTCGTCGAATGACTGCTGCATGCGCGCCATCGAGTCTTGCAGGGTCTGCACCTGCGTCTGCAGCTGCACCATGTCTTTGTTGGCGGCCAGCGCCGGCGCCGCCAACGCGACGATGAGAAGGGCAGGAAAGAGGAGCGATAGTTTCTTCATATTCATAAAGGGTTACTTGCTTGGATGCAGGGTACCTGTTTCGCGGCGGCTCTCAAAAAGCTCACCACGAAGGTCACGAAGTAGCACGAAGGAAAACAAACTAAGTATCCGTCCTTCGTGAACCTTCGTGACCTTCGTGAACCTTCGTGACCTTCGTGGTAAAGGTTCGTCTTACTTGTTCAGCACAAAATGCCCGCGCCGGTTCTGCTGCCAGCACGCCTCGCTCGACTCGTTGCAGAACGGCTTTTCCTTGCCGAACGTCACCGGGCGGATATTGCCACCGTTCGCACCCGCCTGCACCAGCGCGTTCCTCACCGCCTCAGCGCGGTTGGTGCCGAGCGTGAGGTTGTACTCGATGGAGCCGCGCTCATCGCAGTGGCCTTCCACGGTGATCTTCCAGTTGGGATGCTGCTTCAGGAACGCGGCGCTCTGTGGTAGCGCGCCCTGCTGGTCGGCGCGGATCTCATAACTGTCGTAGTCGAAGAAAACGTCTTTCACGTTCTGCGCGAACATCTGCTCATCGCTGAGTGAGATGGTGGACTGCGCCTGCGGCTGGGCCACGGTCACACGCGCGGTGGCTTCCTGTGTGCCGCCCGGCCCTTTGGCGGTCAGCCGATACGTGGTCGACTGCACGGGCGCGACCTGGCGCGAGCCGTTCGCCTCCACGGTACCCAGCCCGTCGATTGTCACGGCGGTCGCGTCGTCCGTCCTCCACGTCAGCGTGGTGGATTGCCCCTGCTCGATGGCATCTGGATTCGCCGAGAGCGACGCCGTGGGCGCCGGTGGCGGCGGAGGCGTCTGCGCGATCGGTGCCGGCTTCTTCTTCGCGCATCCCGCGATCAGGATCGCCGCCAGTGCGGTCACTGCGAGTACGAAACGGACGTCTACAGAACCCTTGTGCGTGCCTTTCACTTCATCCTCCACAATAAAAGCAGAATACCCGTCGCAATCCCCTTGATCACTTCCAACCATTACTTCCAACTCCAGTTCGGCTGCGTGTTCTTGCCCGAGCTGGTGAGCTGATGCTGCTTTGCGCCATCCGCCAGCATGGTCCAGATCTGGTCCGAGCCGCCGCGGCGCGACTGGAAGACGATGTGCCTTCCGTCCGGCGACCACGACGGAAAATCATTGGAGCCCTCGTGCGTGAGCTGCACCCACTGGCGCGAGGTGACGTCCATAATATAGATGTCTTGCCCGCCCGGCGCTCCCGGCCCGTAGTGCCGGATCCAGGAGAACGCCAGCAACTGCCCGTTCGGGGACCATGCCGGCGATACGGCATAGCCTTCCTGGGTGACGCGCTGCACGTTGGCGCCGTCGGCGTCCATCAGGTAGATCTGCGGCAGTCCGGTGCGTCCGCTCACCCACGCCACCTGCGCGCCGGACTTCCGGTTCATCGCTGGTTGGCCGTCCGGGCCTTTGAATGCCGTCAGGCGCCTGGGATTGCTGCCGCTCGCTTCGGCCATGAACACCTCAGGATCGCCCGAGCGCATCGACGACGAGAACAGCAGCTTGCCGTCGGCGGTCCAGGAAGGCGCGGTGTTCGCGCCGCCGAGATGCGGGAAGGCGACGCGCCGTCCCAATTCCAGCGAATACATTGCCAGGTCGGCGTTGCCGCTGGTGAACGAGACGTAGGCCACGCGCGCGCCATCGGGCGAGATCGCCGGCGAGAGCGCGATGGAGCCGTCTTTGGTGATGCGCTGCTGGCCGGCGCCGTCGTAATCCATCATCCATATTTCTTTGTTGCCGCCGCGCGTCGAGACGAACACGATCTTGCTCTCCGCGATGCCCGCGAGGCCGCCGCCCAGCCGGAAGATGATCTCGTCGGCAAATCTGTGCGCGATCAGGCGCGCGTTCTCGACCGTCGCCTTCTCGCGATACTGTTTGCCCAGCACCTGTGGCGACGCGGCATTCTTCACGTCGTAGAGCCATCCCAGGACATTCACGTCGTCGCCGGCAACGTTCAGATTGCCAAAGGCAAGCATGGCGGCGTTGGTCGGCGGGTTCGCCCACGCGTCGAGGCGGACTTGGTTCGGCTGGCCCGGCTGGCCGAGAGGGTAGAAACTCTTCGACACCATCTCGAAGATGCCGGCATTATCGAGATCGTTCCACAGCGTCTCGTTGAACGTCTTGAGCAATCGCGCGGCGCGCGGATCCGGGGTGCTCGAAGACGACGTGGTCTTGAAGTCGGGCTGGGCCAGCCGCACCTTCTCCACGCCCAGGCCCGTGCCGGTGCGGATCCAATCGCCCTGCGCGAACGCCGCCGCGCTCGCGACCACGACGAGAAGAAGAACGCTGAGCCTTTTCACCATGGTGTCTTTCCTGTCCCTGTCTTCTTCGGTGTCCTTTGCGTCCTCTGCGGTTGTCATGTTCAACGCTTGTAATCGAACCAGAACTCCACCGCGACCCGGTTGCCGGAATAATCCGGCGGCAACGGACCGAACGTGTCGATGCGCTGGATGGCGCGCACCGCGCTGATATCCAGCGACGGGATGCCGCTCGACTGCTCCACTTGCACGTTCGCCGGCTCGCCCGAGCGCGAGATGTCGAAGGTGATGTACACCCGGCGCGCGGTGGAAATGCTCGGGTCCACCTCGTACTTCATCCAGTTCTCCGAGACTTTGCGCCGGACCACATCCACATACCAGCCGTAGCGGCTGCCAAAATCGCCACCGCCGCCGGTGAATCCGAACCCACCCTTCGCGCCGTTGGTGTTGAATACGCCGTACGGACCGCTCACCGGCCCACCCTGCCCGAACGGGATCTGGTTCGTCGCCACCGGTTGCTGCGGCTTCTTCGGCGGTGACGTCTGTTCCGCCGGCTTGGCCCGCTCGTTCGCCTGCTTCGCCGTTTTGTCGGGGATGGGGATCGCTTCCGGCGCGGGCTTCTCCGCCTCCTTGGGCGGCGACTCGGTCAATCCCTTGGACTCGTTGGCGAGCACGTTGTCCGTCTGCTCTTGCGGCGCGGGCAGCGGGATGGCCGCATTCGAGACCGCCGCATTGGATACCGCCGCATTGGATACCGCCGCATTGGATACCAAAGTCGCGCTCATTGCGCCGCCACCCCCGGTCGCACCGCCCCAGTCGGTGCCATGCATCTGGCCAAAGAATCCGGCGTACAGGAACATGCTGCTGAACAGGACAGCGTGAAAG